>CANGOK010000283.1 GCA_947455285.1 Beijerinckiaceae bacterium
CGCACCATCTCCATCGTGGTCGCCACCTCGTCGGGCGGCGCCTATGACATTCTGGCGCGTGTGCTGGCCAAACACATCGGCAAGCACATTCCCGGCAAGCCCTCCGTCAATGTGAAGAACATGCCGGGCGGCGGCGGCATCGTCGGCACAAACTGGCTCTATAATGTGGCGGAGAAAGACGGAACCGTCATAGGCGCGCTGTTGAACATCGGCCCGCTGGAGCAGATCTTCGGAACCGAGGGCGTGCGCTATGACGCGCGCAAATTCACCTATCTAGGTTCGTCCGATCCCGACACCGGGTTCCTCGCGCTCTGGAATTCAGCGCCGGTGAATTCGCTCGATGATCTGCGCAAGACGGAGGTGACGGTCGCGACCTCCGGGCCATCGTCTTCGCCGGCCTTTTTCGCGCGCCTGCAGAACGAAGTGCTGAAGTTCAAGCTGAAGATGATCTCGGGCTATCCAGGCCAGAACGAAGCGCTCATGGCCATGGAGCAGGGCGAGGTGCATGGCTATCCCAGCATCTTCTATTCAAGCCTGACCTCCTTCAAGCCGCAGTGGGTCAAAGACAAGACCATCAAGCTCATGGTGCAGTTCGGTTCGCGGACGCGGCCCGAATTTCCTGATGTGCCCTCACTGATGGATCAGGTGACCGACCCCGAGGACCGTCAGCTTGCGCAGGCGGGCTTCGCCCTCACCGACATCGGCCGCCCCTATGTGCTGCCTCCCGGCGTGCCGGCCGATCGCGCCGCCGCCATCAAGGCCGCCATGGGCGCGACTTTCGCCGACCCAGCCTTCCTGACGGATGCGCGGCAGGCGGGCCTGCAGGTCGATGCGCCCCAGAGCGCGGAAGATGTGCAAGCCATCGTCGATCGCGTGTATAAGATGCCCCCACGCGTGATCGAGCGCTTGAAGGCCCTCAAGCAATAGACAGAGAATCCGTCCGGAGACCGGCGATGAAGCATGAGCAGAACATCTACCTCACCCACACCGGCCCCGGCGCGCCCATGGGCGAGCTCTTGCGCCGGTACTGGACGCCGATCCTGCTGGTGAGCGAGCTGCCCGAGAACGACTGCCCGCCGGTGCGGGTTAAGGTCTTTTCCGAACGCCTCATCGCCTTCCGCGACAGCGAGGGCCGCTACGGCCTGATGGATGAGTTCTGCGCCCATCGCGGCGTATCGCTCTGGTTCGGCCGCAATGAAGAATGCGGGCTGCGTTGCCCCTACCACGGCTGGAAGTTCGATGTGACCGGCCAGTGCGTCGACGTGCCCTCCGAGCCCGCAGAATCGGGCTACGCGAAGAAGATCAAGCTGAAGTCCTATCCGCTGGTCGAGGCCGGGGGGATACTCTGGACCTATATGGGCGATCCCGCTCATCAGCCTCAGCTTCCGAGCTTCGAATGGTTTAATCTTCCGCCCGGCCATCTCTTCGTCACGAAGCGTCTGCAGGAGTGCAACTTCCTGCAGGCGATGGAAGGTGGCATCGATTCCGCCCATGTCTCATGGCTGCATAGCGGCGAGCTGCATACGGACCCCCTGCATCGTTCCACGCAGGGCGCCCAGTATCAGGCCGATCGCGCGCCGAAGTTCGAGATCATCGAATCCGAAGGCGGCCTTTTGATCGGCGCGCGCCGTCAGGCCGAGCCCGGTCATTATTACTGGCGCATAACCCAGTGGATCATGCCCTGGTACACGATGATCCCGCCCTATGGCGACAACGCGCTGAACGGCCACGCATGGACGCCCATCGACGATGAGAACTGCTTCGCCTGGACCTTCACCTATCATCCCGCTCGTCCCCTGAGCGATATGGAAGTTGGCGCCATGAAGGGCGGCCATGGCATACATGTGGAGTTCGAGCCAGGCACCTTCCGGCCCAAGCTCAACAAGGACAATGATTACGGCATGGATCGCGCCGCCCAGAAGGCAGGCGTGACCTTCAGCGGCGTACATGGCGTCGCCCAGCAGGACGCGTCCGTACAGGAGAGCATGGGTCCGATCTCCGACCGCACGCGCGAAAATCTCTGCACCACCGACAACGCCATCATCATGGCCCGCCATCGCCTGTTGAGGGCTGCGCAGGCGTTTGAGAATGGTGTCGAGCCTCCGGGCATTGCGCCCCAGTGCCATGCGGTGCGCTCGGCTTCATTCGTGCTGCCGGAGAACGAACCATTCCACACCGCCAAGCCCGAAGCTCTCGTGGTGCGCGCAGGCTCAGGCCATACCTCGATCTGAGGCGTCGCCTCGTCGTTCCCTTAATTTCGGTGTTCCATGCAAACAGTTCCCGCAGCCGTTAGTTTCGATATCCGCAAGACGGAGGTGCGCGAGTTGCCGCTTCCTGAAATCGCGGCGGATGCGGGTCTGTTGCGCATTGAAATGACGGGCGTGTGCGGCAGCGATTGGCCGTATTATCTGAAGTACCCCAAGACTAAGGGCGCCTTGGTTCTGGGCCATGAATCAGTGGGTCGCATAGAGCGGTTGGGGCGTGACGCAGGTCGTCGCTTCGGATTGAAAGAAGGCGACCGCGTCGCCCTTGAAGAATATCTCCCCTGCGGCCATTGCCGCTATTGCCGCCAGCAGGAATTTCGCCTCTGCGATGAGACCGACACGCTCAATCGCGCCGACACCGTGCGCTATGGCTCAACGGCTGTGTCGATAGGGCCGGGGCTATGGGGCGGCTTCGCCACGCATCAATATCTGCATCCAAATTCAGTCTTCCATCGCGTGCCCGACTCCATGCCCGCAGAGCTTGCAGCCATGGCGTTGCCGCTCGGCAATGGCGTCGAATGGGCCTATCTGCAGGGCAAGCTGCGCATCGGCGAGACCGTGGTGATTCAGGGGCCGGGCCAGCAGGGCCTCGCCTGCGTCGTCGCGGCGAAGGAAGCGGGCGCGGGTTGCATCATCGTGACGGGCCTTGGCACGCCGACCGATCAGCGTCGGCTTGAGTTGGCCAAGCGCCTTGGCGCGCACCACACGATCAATGTCGATGAGCACGATCCGTTGGAGACGGTAGCTGATTTGACGGGCGGCGAAATGGCCGATCTCGTGCTGGATTGCGCCGCCGGCGGCACGCAGACCATCGTCACGGCGATCAATCTTGCGCGCAAATCCGGCCGCATCATTCTGGGTGGTTGGAAGTTCAAGGACGTGCCGAATTTCCCGAGCGACACGCTGGTGAAGCGCTTCCTCACGGTGAAGGGCATGCGCGGCCATTCCTATGAGGCGGTGGAGCTGGGTCTGCAGATCATCGCGGGCGGCCGCTATCCCCTCCACGAGATGGCGACCCATGTCTTCGGCCTGAGCGACGTCGACCTCGCCCTGCGCACCGTCGGCGGCGAGGGCGAGCCCAACGCCATCCATTGCGCCATCAATCCGTGGATGTGATCTTCCGGGCTTGAGCCCGCTTGCAAAAGCCGCGCGCTCATTGTCAGATGCCGCCATCAAAAGCGTCCAAGAACGCGCGCGATGGAGGATTATATGCACAGCAGGTTCGGAATTTTTGCTGCGGTGGCGGGCGCAGCCCTTCTCGCGTTGACTGGCGGCGTCGCTGCGCAGGACAAGCCGATCCCGCTGAAGGTGGGGACGCTGAAGCAGGGCTCGCTCACCAATGTCTGGGCGGCTAAGCAGGCGGATATCTTCGCCAAGAACGGACTCGATGTCGAGCTGATTGAATTCCGCAATGGCAATGAGGCCATCGCGGCCCAGCGCGGCGGCAATGTCGATCTTGTGCTCACAATTCCCGGCACCGCCATGGTGGCGCGCGAGCGTGGCTTCGATCTCTTGCTCGTCATCGGAAATGAAAATTCGCAGGCGCAGGCGCCCGACACCGGCTCCATCGTCGTGCGCAAGGATTCCGACATCAAG
>CANGOK010000284.1 GCA_947455285.1 Beijerinckiaceae bacterium
CGGCCATTGACGAAGCGCAGGCCGATCAGATGGTCGCGCGCGGCGCCAGACTGGATGCGGCGCGGGCCGGAGATGTTGCAGGCCGCGACGGCGCCGATGGTCGGATCGCCCGCGCTGCCATAAAGCGCGCGATGGTCCATGGGCTCGAAGGGCAGCATCTGCCCCTTTTCGCCAAGGGCGCGCTCGATTTCGGAGACGGGCGTGCCAGCGCGCGCGCTGATCACCATTTCAGCGGGCTCATAAAGCGTGATGCCGCTGAGCTGCGAAGTGCAAAGCTTCACCGGCGCCTCGACAGGGCGCCCAAGACCCGCTCGCGTTCCGCCGCCCTCAATGGCGAGGGACGACTTGGCCGTGCGCGCCTCCATCACCAATTCGGCGATTTCGGACTCAGTGCGGGGCCTGTGGATGATCTGCTGGCTCATGGCGCCCACCTCACGCAGCGTTGCGATGATCGAGCGGAAAGACCTTGGCGGGGTTGAGCAACCAGCCGGGGTCGAAAGCCGCGCGCACACGCATCTGCTGATCAAGATCAACGGCAGAGAACTGGAAGCGCATCAGATCGCGCTTTTCAATGCCGACCCCATGCTCGCCAGTCAGACAGCCGCCCACCTCGACGCAAAGCTTGAGAATGTCGTTGCCCGCCTCTTCGGCCTTCGCCTGCTCAGCGGGATCATTGACATTATACATGATGAGCGGATGCATATTTCCATCGCCTGCGTGGAACACATTGGCGACACGCAAGCCGTAGCTCTTCACGATCTCATCGGTGCGTTGGAGCACATAAGAAAGCTTGCTCGTCGGCACGGTGCCATCCATGCAGATGTAATCCGCGACGCGACCGGTGGCGCCGAAGGCGGATTTGCGGCCCTTCCAGATCAGCGCAGCCTCAAGCGCCGATTGCGATTCACGCACGGTGCGCACCCCATGCTTGCGCGCGATCTCAACGATGCTCGCAAGCTGCGTCTCCATCTCGGCGGGCGAACCCTCGACTTCGATGATGAGCATGGCGGCGACGTCGAGCGGATAGCCCGCATGAGCGAAGGCTTCCGTGATTTCGATAGCGGGCTTGTCCATGAATTCCATGGCGACGGGAACGATGCCATTGCCGATGACATCGGCGACGCAAGCGCCCGCTTCTTCGCTAGAGTCGAAACCAAACAGAACGGGCCGCGCACCCTCGGCCGCTCGCAGGATGCGCACAGTCGCTTCCGTCACAACGCCAAGCTGACCTTCCGACCCAACGATGAGGCCAAGAAGATCATAGCCGCCGGCGTCGAGATGATCGCCGCCGATATCGACCACCGTGCCGTCGATCAGAACCATGCGAACGCCAAGGATATGGTTCGTCGTCACGCCATGCTTGAGGCAATGCGCGCCGCCTGAGTTCATCCCGATATTGCCAGCGATGGTGCAGGCGAGCTGCGAAGAAGGGTCAGGCGCATAGAAGAAGCCGTCCGCCATGATGGCGTCGGTGATGCCAAGATTGGTGACGCCCGCCTGCACCCGCGCGACGCGGTCGCCGTAATTGACGTCGAGAATCCGGTTGAGCTTGGAGACGCCGACGACGACAGCATCTTCCTGCGGAATGGCGCCGCCCGCGAGCGACGTTCCAGCGCCCCGCGCCACCACTTTCACGCCGGCCTCATGAAGATAGGCGAGCACGGCCGAGACCTCTTCGGTGCTGCGTGGCAGCACAACCGCCAGCGGCATGCGCCGATAGGCGGTCAGTGCGTCGGTCTCAAAGGCGCGACGCTCATCCTCCGAGGTGATGAGGCTCTCGGGGGCGACAAGCTTCGCAAGACCCGCCACGATTTCATCGCGGCGGGCGAGGATGCTCGGATCTGGCTCGGGAAAGGCGATCTGGCTCAAGGGCGGCCCCCGTGGGTTTGCTGCCCTCTATTTATGCGTTCCGCCGCCCCTTCGCCATAGATTTCAGACGCGAACGGTCTGAAGGGTCTGGGCGGGGAACAATTCCTCGGGCTTCATCAGGCGATGGCAGACGCCCTGTTCATAGGCGAACTGGCAGAAGGCCTCCAGCGTCGGCCGGTTCTCCTCCACCCCATAGGGCCAGAAGTCCTTGCCCATGACCTCCTGCGCCCGCTTCACCGCATCGGTGATCCACGGCACGGGGACGGCGGTCGCGCCCGGGAAGGCCATGCGCTTGATGCTGTGGCGCCTCGCGGTCTCGAAAGCGTGGAAGAGATTGCCCGCGACCCAGGGATGTGCGTCCAGCACCGCCTTGCGCACCACGACGCCATGCATGATCGGCAGGATCTTCTTGTTCTTCGCATAGGCCATTTCGGCCTCGGTGGGGTTCTCGTAGAAACGCACCACATCCGGGTTGGTGTGGAAGCAATTGGGCGGGGTGGCGCAGACGAGGCCGTCAAGCTCGCCGCTGTCGAGCATCTGGGTCAGCGACTTGTCGGAGACAGGCGTCAGCTCAAGCCCTGCGGGAAGCTGCAACGGCACCTTCTCGGCGCGGCCAGCCTCTCCAAGACCCGCCTGCACCCAGTGGATCGAGCGAAGGTCGACGCCCAGCTCATGGGCGAGCACGCCGCGGCCATAGACGGCGGCGGTCTGAGCCCATTCGGGCACGCCGATGCGCTTGCCTGCGAAGTCAGCGGCCGTTTTGATCCGGTCGCGGCGCACATAAATCGCTGAATGGCGGGCGACGCGGGAGAGGAAGACCGGCAGCGCGATCAGGCGATCATCGCCCTGCGAGCGCATAGAGACATATTTCGCCATGGACATTTCCGCGATGTCGAAATCGGCGAAGCCGACCGTGCGCTGGAAAATGTCGTGGAGCGGCAGCTCCATCATATTGAGTTCAACGCCCTCGACCTCGACGCGCTTCAGCGCGATGTCGATCACATGGTCGTAGTGGCTGACCGCCATGGTCAAATGCAGCTTGCTCATTCCTTAGAAGCCTCCCTTGGATCGCCCGACTTTAGGCGGGGCTGGCGAAAGCGCAAGGCGCTGAAAGCGATGGCCCGCAGGCCGCAGGCGTCGAAGCCAATGACGATCGCGCCATAGACGGCGGCGCCGCCGAAAATCTGGAAGAGCAGCGTAAGAGCGCCGGGCTCCCAACCGCGCAGTGGCGCGAGCGCCAAGGCCATCACGCCTGTCCCAAGCAGGGGAATGAGAAGATCGCGCAGGGCCGGCCATCGGGCGGGGGTGGCAAGGGCGAAGAGGATCAGGCAGAGGAAGCCGAAGGCCGTGGCGCCGGTCTGGGCGATCGCGATGGACTGCGGGGCGGGCGGCAGCAGGGCGAGAAGCGCGAGATCAGCGCCGCAAGCCCCAAGCGCCGCAGCGATGACCGGCACGGTGCGCCGGGCGATCTGGAACACGGGTGCTACGGCATAGGCGCCAAGGGCGAAACAGAGCAGGCCCGGCAGCAGCAGAGTAAAATAGAGATCGAAAGGCCCCTGAAAGGCCTGCGGGGCGACGATCCGCTCGAGGCTGGGCGAGATCAGCCAGAGCCCGACGCAGGCAGGCATGAGCAGGGCAAAGACCAGCCCCATGTTGCGGGCGACCTGAAGCCGGGCGGCATCCTCGCCCTCGGCCCTATCTGATCGCACCGCCAGCTGGAACAGCACCACATCCAGCATGACCCCAAGGCTTTGGGTGATACGCTGGCCCATGTCGAAAGCGAGCGAGAACTGCCCAGCTTCTGCGAAACCATGCCGCTCGACCATGAGGCTGCGATTGAGGAGCGCGAGGAGAAGATAAAGCAGGTTCGCCGCCACCACGGGCTTGGCGTAGCGCAGGTAATCGAGGACGCGCCCAAAGCTGGCTCTATCGCCCTGCCCCGCCCCGCCCCGCAAG
>CANGOK010000285.1 GCA_947455285.1 Beijerinckiaceae bacterium
CCCGGATGTTTCGCCTCGATCTCGCGCACGAGATCGCCCACGAAATCGACGTTGCGCAGATCATCGATGGTGAAGAGGCCGGCGCGCAGGCCGTCATCGATGTCATGGGCGTTATAAGCGACGTCATCGGCTATGGCGGCGGCCTGCGCCTCGGCGCTGGCGTAGCTGGAGAGATCGAGCGGCAGGCGCGCGTCGAATTCGATGATAGCTACGGGCAGGCCGCGTTCGGCGTATTTTTTTATGGGCGAACCGTCGCGTTGCAGCAGCGGGCCGTTGTGCTTGACGAGGCCCTCCAGCGTCTCCCACGCGAGGTTCAGACCGTCATAATCAGCGTAGCGTTTCTCAAGGCTGGTGACGATGCGCAGGGCCTGCGCATTGTGATCGAAGCCGCCGAAGGGCTCCATGACCTCTTCGAGCGCGTCCTCGCCCGTATGGCCAAAGGGCGTGTGGCCGAGGTCGTGGGCCAGCGCCAGAGCCTCGGCGAGGTCTTCGTCGAGGCGCAGCGAGCGGGCGATGGCGCGGGCGATCTGGCCGACTTCGATCGTATGGGTGAGGCGGGTGCGGTAATGGTCGCCCTCATGGGGCACGAAAACCTGCGTCTTGTGGGCGAGCCTGCGGAACGCGGTGCAATGGATGATGCGGTCGCGGTCGCGCTGGTAATGAGTGCGCGTAGGCGAGTCGCCCTCCGGAAACAGGCGGCCACGGCTCAGGCGCGAGTCGACCGCATAGGGCGCGTGGTTGGCGGAATAAGGGGGCTGCAAGGTCAACCGAAGACCCTTTCACGAAGCGGTGCGTTGAACCCGCGCCTCCTCGCGCTTATATCTTCAGGACGACCCGTGGCAAGCCCCGGGTTCGCTGAGAGCCTGAGCCATGACCGAAACCGCTGAAGCCCTGCCTGTCGACCTCACCGAGCGCGCCGCAAAGCGCATCAATGACGTGCTGCGCAAGGAGCCGCAGGGATCGATGCTGCGCGTCGCCGTGAACGGTGGCGGCTGCTCGGGCTTTCAATACGCTTTCGATGTGACGCAGGAGCGTCAGGACGACGATCTCGTGATCGAGCGCGAGGGCGCGGTGGTGCTGGTCGACAGCGTGTCGCTGGACTTCCTGCGCGGGTCGCGGATCGATTTCGTGAACGATCTCATCGGCCAGAGCTTCAAGATCGACAACCCCAACGCCACGGCGTCCTGTGGCTGCGGGACGAGCTTCGCGGTTTGATCAGTGCGGGTGGCCGCCTCTGGCGATCGCCAGATGATGCGCCTGATGGTGCATGCCGCGCGCCATCACGCCGATGAATCCAAGGCCGCGCAGCTTGTCGAGATCGGCCTTTGGCGGACGCACGATCAGCACTGCGCCATCTACAATCGGTGAGGTCTCAAAGCGCCAGCCATCGACGCCATCCATGGTCGCGGCATGGGCGAGCGCCATACGGCGGATCGAGTCGCCAATCGCCCCTGCGCCCGTCACAGTGTAGCGCATGCCGCCATCGACGGGCTCGGCCTTCACCTGCGCGCCGAGCGTCACATTGTTCATGTCGATGAGATGGGCGCGCAGGGCCTCGATATTCACCTTCGACCAGTCGGTCGCAGGGTCGGCTTCGAGGATGGCGACGACCTCCTGAATGGCCGCGAAGGCGCTCTGACCGGGCTCTTTAGGCGCGGCTTGCGCCGTTGGCTGCGCCATGTGTGCTTCATGGTCATGGCGGTGCTGGGCGAGCGCTGTTGCTGAGGCCAGGCAAGCGGCCATGAGGATTGCACGGATCATGGAGGCCTCCTTCAGATCAGCCCGGTCGCAAGCAGGCCTCGTAGCGTTACAACGACCCCGATGAGCGCAACGAGAGCGGCGGAGAGATAGGGCAGGCGCTCTGTCCAGCCTGCAAGGCCCGACCAGCCTTCCGACGCCTTGCGCGCCCCCCAGGCGGCCATGACGCCGACTGAGATGAGCGTTATCGCAAGGCCGAGGCTGAAGCTCGCGACCATGCCGAAGCCCAGCGTGAAGGCGCGGCTTTGGAGGCAGATCAGCAGCACAGCCACCGCCGAGGGGCAGGGCATGAGGCCGGCGGTCAGGCCGAACCAGGCGATGGCGCCATTGCCCACCTTGCGTCCCGCGAAGCGCTCGGTGATTTCAAGCTCGTGCTCTTCGGCGTGGGAGAGCTTGCGCTCGTCATGGTGATGGTGGTCGTGATCGTGATCTTCGTGGTGATGGTGGTGGTCGTGATGCTCATGCTCATCATGTTCGCGTCGGAACAGCACAAGAATGCGCCAGGCGAGGCCGAGGATCATCAGGCCCGAGATCAGGACCAGCCATGGCTCGGCCTTGTCGAGGATCAGGGCGTCGCCAAGCCAGATTCCGAGCGCAGCCAGAGCCCAGACCACAAGCGAATGGCCGACCGCGGCTGAGCCGCCCAGCAGCGCCGCTTGCGCAGGTGTGCCGCGCGTCGCCACCACGAAGGCGGCCATCATGCTCTTGGAATGTCCGGGCTCCAGCGCGTGAAGCGCGCCAAGCAGAACAGCGAGGGGCAGATAGGCCCACGGATTGGCTGCATGCGCTTGAATGATGGCTGCGATATCCGGCATGGCGCTCACAAGTATTTGGCGAGGGTTTTGAGTTCCGCCCTGAGCGAATCTCCGGCGGCGCCCGGTCCGGGCAGGCGGTCTTCGAGGCAGTGGTCGATGTGATGCTGGATCATTTCGCGCTTGGCCGCGACGATCGCCGCCTCAACGGCCTGCAGTTGCTGCGCTATGGCGACGCAGTCGCGTCCCTCCTGAACCATGGTGACAATGGCGCGCAGATGCCCTTCGGCCCGGCGCAGCCGGGCGAGAAGGGCGGGATCGGTAGCGTGGGACATGGTTGAGAGATATCCCCCCGGGGGGGATATTTCAAGGCTCGCCACGCCTTCCATTCCCCATCGCGAGCGCTAGACTGAAATCACCTCCTCTTGGGATGATATCCATGGAAGCGCTCTTCATCGGCCAGACCTATATCGACGTGACACTGATCGCTGATGACATGCCCAAGGGGGATGAGAAGGCGGTCGCGAAAGACTACGCCGTTTCCTTCGGGGGCAATGCGCTCACGGCGGCCTTCGCCTGCGCCAAGCTCGGCTTCGTGCCGGATCTCCTGACCTCGCTCGCCGACGACTGGCTGGGCCGCATGTTCCTCGACATGGCGGCGAAATATCAGGTGCCCATTCACGCGCGGAAGGTGAAGCGCTCCTCGCTCTCCTTCATCCTGCCGCGCGAGGGCAGGCGGGCGATTTTGCGCGCTCGCGACGACGCCTATCTGCATCCCTTCCCGACGCTCAATCTGGATGGATGCCGGGCCCTGCATCTGGATGGCCATCAGGCGGACGCCGCCATCCATTATGCGCAGGTTTGTCGTGAGCAGGGCATCCTGACCTCGCTCGATGGCGGGGGGCTGCGCTCCAACACCCATGATCTCCTCGGCTTCATCGACATCGCCATAGTCGCTGAGCGACTTTGCGAACAGATGAACCTCGATGATCGGGCTATGCTTGAATATCTGAAGTCGCGCGGCTGCAAGATCGGCGGCGTTACGCAGGGCGAGCGTGGCATGCTCTGGTACGACGAGGCGGGAGAAGTGCGGCGCCTTCCCGCCCTGCCGGTTCCCTCATCCCTCATTGTCGACACGTCAGGCGCGGGCGATGTCTTCCATGGCGCCTATATCGCGGCCTATCTGGCGCAGCCGCAGGGGAGCTGGGCGGATCATTTCAACTTCGCGCGCGGCGCTTCCGCCTACAAGATCCAGCA
>CANGOK010000286.1 GCA_947455285.1 Beijerinckiaceae bacterium
CGTCAATCCTGGTCGACGGCGGTCAAACCATCAACTGAAGGCAATGAGACAATGACCAAACCAACGGCATCGCCACCCATTCGACGCGTAGTGACCGGCCATGACGCCGGCAACGTGGCCAAGGTGTTGATCGATGCGCCCGCCACAAACTCGCGAGGCCCGGGTACTGGCCTTGTCTCGACGCTCATCTGGAGCACGGACCGCATGCCTGCGCAGGTTCCGGTGGGCGAGGAAATCGAAGACATGGGCGCGCGGACGCTTGGCAGCGCGCCGCCGCCGAATGGAAGCCGGTTCGCGGTCATCGACTTCCCCGCAGGCGTCGTCTCCGCCATGCACCGCACCGAAACGGTCGATTATGTGATCGTCATCGAAGGCGAGATCGACATGGATATGGACAACTCGACCGTGAAGCTCCGTCAGGGCGACGTGATGGTCCAACGCGCCACCAATCACTCTTGGGTGAATCGTAGCAACAAAAAAGCCCGCGTCGCCTTCGTGCTGATCGACGCCGAACCTCTGGGCATTGGCCATCCCGTGCAGGGCAAATCCAGCGCAGGCTGATCCTTCCTCAAGACGCAGGACGACACGCCATGGATATGGAGCTTCCCGAAGAACTGAGGATGTTGAAAAAGACGGTCGCCGATTTCGTCGACCGCGAACTCATCCCCATCGAACATACGACGATGGACGGGCCGGTGATGCGGCAGGACATCCGGGAGAAGCTTCAGGCGAAAGCGAAAGACCTCGGCCTGTGGCTGCTCGATACGCCGGTGGAGTATGGCGGACAGGGGCTCGGCCTGCTGGCAATGGTGGTCGTGTGGGAAGAGCTTGCGCGCACCGTCGCCATGCCGCCGCGCGGCCCGTTGATCTTCGGGCCGGATGTGCGCCCCATTCTCTTCACCCTGCCCGAGGAGCAGAAACAGAAATATCTTCTGCCGGTGCTGCGCGGTGAAAAATTCACGGCTTTCGCGCAGTCGGAGCCAGACGCTGGCGCTGACCCTGGGTCCATGCGCACGACGGCGGTCCGGCAGGGCGATCATTACATCATCAATGGTTACAAGCGCTGGATCACAAACGCCGGCCGCGCCGATTTCTTCCAGCTTGTCGCGGCGACCGACCGTTCCAAGGGCAGCAGAGGCGGCCTCAGCATGTTCCTCGTCGACGCCGACACGCCCGGCGTCACCGTGGTGCGCCCGATACCGACCATGATGGGCGACGCACCTTATGAGATCGCATTCGACAATGTGAAAGTGCCCGTCGAGAACCTGATCGGCCGCGAGGGCGATGGCATGAAAAACGCCCAGTCATGGATCACCAGCGGGCGTCTTTATCAGGCTTGCCGTGGCCTTGGCGTCGCCAAACGCTGCATCGACATGGCCGCGTCCTACGCCAAGCAACGCGTGACCTTCGGCGCGCCGCTGTCGGACCGGCAAGCGATCCAGTTCAAGATCGCGGACAGCTACATGGAACACAAGATGGTGCAGCTGATGGTTTATAACCTCGCCGCGCGCACCGAAGCTGGCAAAGCAGACCGCCATGAGAGCTACATGGTGAAGATCGCAGGAACCGAGCTTGGTTTCCGTGTCGCTGATCGCTGCATGCAAATCCATGGCGGCATGGGGCTGACCATGGAGATGCCGATCTCGAAACTCTGGCGTGACGCGCGCAGCTTCATGATCACGGAAGGACCGGTGGAGCTGATGCGCTCGGTTCTCGCCCGCGAGATCCTGCGCAATTATTAAGTGATGCGCGGGCGCCAGCCAGAGCGGCGCCCGCCACCGCCCTTATTTATACGAGATCATATCGACCCGCGTGAGGGTCACCTTGGCCTCCACGCGCGCCGCTGTGGTGAGGTGATAGGCCGTGTAAAGTTCAGGGAAAGCGTCGTTGGATGACATCCCTTCAATCGGCGCGATCACGTTGAAGCCCCGCAACGCCGCCTCGCCGCCCGTATGCAGAACGGTTGATTGCGCGGCGGTGCCATTGATGATGATAGTCTGCACGCCCTTTTCCTTCAGCATCTTCTCAAAGTCGCTGTTCAGGAACTTATCGGGACCAAGCGCGGGCAGAATGGGCTCTCCGGGCTTCGGCGCGATCTCGGGCATCATGTCCTGTTCACCCGTATTCGGCAGGGCGACCGAATAAACGACGAACATGCCGCGGGCGCGCGCATCCTCAAGCAGTTTCTTCATCTTGGGCATGGACGCGGCGCAGCGCGGGCGACGCTCCTGCGAGCAAGTCTGCGTTGTGAAATCGAACAACAGCAGCGCAGTTGTCTTGGGGTCCACGGACGCAGGCTTCAGCGTCGGCGCCGGCGGCATTTTCACCGACGCCCAATCATCAAGAACGCCCTGAGCCTGAGCCCCGGACGCTGCCATGGCAAGCGTGGACGCCAGCAGAATTTCGCGAATACGGATCATGATCGCCTCCCTTACTTTGCAGCGCCAAGGCGGCGCACGACCCATGGGAGCACGACCGTCTCGAAAATCTTCTGGTCGCTGAGCTGAACCGAACGACCCATATGCCCACCCGTGGGATTGACCCAAGCCTCCTTGGGGTCGCCATGGTTCAACAGGAGCTGAAGATCATCAATCGGCACCTGCGAGTCATTGATGCCGTTGACCAGCAGCATGGGCGCAGAGGGCTTGTCGATGAAGCCTCGGTCCTTGAGCGACATCCGCGGACCATAGGCGAGAAAATCGTCCAGCGTCTTCACGCCATAGACGGCAGCACGCGCTTCAAACAGGCCGAAAAGATATTCGCGTGTGCCGAGCGCCTTCTTCTGCCATTCAGGCTGGAAGTAATTATGCACCGGCCCACCCTGCACAACCGAACCCAGCAAGCGATCCTTCTCGCTATAGGCGAGATGCGCCGACCAATGTCCGCCCCAGCTTCCGCCGGTCACGACGACTCGCTTGCCATCGACGTCGTCGCGCTTGGCCAGCGCATCGAGGATCATGGAATAGACCTTGTCGGCGCCGGGCTCTATCTTGATGCGTGTCTGCCCCGTGCCGGGCATGTCGAACGCGAAGAACGCCACGCCCTTCTCGAGATAGGCGGCGTTGCGGATGGAGCCGTCTTCCTTGCGGCCATCAAGTCCACCGATGGTGACGACGACCGGGGGCTTCGCTACTCCCTTGGGCTTGCGCAAATAGCCGACGATCTCAGTTCCATTATAGTCGAACTTCACAGCCTCGATGGGCGGATCGACGAGCCGGCTGTAGCCCGCGAAAGCGTCGAGCGCCTTTTTATAGGCCCCCGCCGTACCAGCCGAATCCTCAAGCGGGAAGCGCGCGAACATGTACCATTGCATGGCCTTGTCATAGGTATGCGCGGCTTCCGCCTTATCGGTGGCCTCAAGCGCTTTCGCCTTCGCCATATGCCTGTCGCCGATGGCGCCCCAGACGGAGGCCCAATGGTCGCGGTCCTGGCTCGTCAGATTGGCGAGGGCTTCGCGCACTTCCGCCGCGTCGAGCTGCGCGACCGGATAGGCCTTACGATCTGCACGCACCTGAATTTCGGCTTTCAACTCCTCAAGCGTTCGCGGCGTGGCGAGCTGTGCGAAAGCTGCGGTTGAGGAGAGCAAGGTGGCGACGAGCGCGCCACAGACAGCGATTCTGCGCGTGATGTTCATGATGTCCTCCCTGTTTTTCATTTATGGCGGAGCGCATCATAATGACGCGCCCCGTAATTATTGGGGCTGAGCCGCTTAGTCCTTACGACCCGCAGTATGTTCGCTGCGCGC
>CANGOK010000287.1 GCA_947455285.1 Beijerinckiaceae bacterium
AAGCCGAAGAGATCGAAGGTCTTCTTCATATGCGGCGGAAGGGGTGCGGTGACGTCCAGCATGCCGCCCTTGGGATGGGGCAGGATGAGCCGCCGCGCCACCAGATGCAGCTTGCGCTCGACATCCGCAGGCACCGCCCGCAGGGGATCACTGCGGCGCGGATCGTTGGCGGCGAGATCGCCATGATATTTGGGATCGCCGATCATGGGATTGCCGATGGCCTCCGCATGGGCGCGCAGCTGATGGGTGCGGCCCGTCACCGGCTTCATGGAGATCCATGACAGACGCGGGGCCACTTTGTCGACGACCGCGTAATAGGTGAGCGAATGCTGGGCGTCCTCCTCGCCATGTTTGGCGATGCGCATGCGCTCGGGATCGCGCCGCTGGCCGGGCTGGCGGGCGGAGCGATTGTCGCCCATGCCCGTGCCCTTGGCGAGAAACAGCGAAATGCGCCCCTGCATGGGCTTGGGCACGCCTTCAACCACCGCCCAGTAGATCTTGCGGGCCTGACGCGAGCGGAAAATCTCGCCAAGATCAGACGCGATCTTGCGCGTCTTGGCGACCAGCAGCACGCCGGAGGTGTCGCGGTCGAGACGGTGGACCAGACGCGGGCGCTCGCCCTTGGCATCCGTGAGGGATTCCAGCATCCCGTCGATATGGTGGGTGGTGCCCGAGCCCCCCTGCACGGCCAGCCCATAGGGCTTGTTCAGCACCATGAGCCATTTGTCCTCGAAGAGGACCATCTTCTTGATCGCCTCGGCGTCCTTTTCACTGAAATGGCGCTTGGGCTCAGCAGCGGGCGGCGCATCCACCCGCAGCGGCGGGACACGCACGGTCGCGCCTTCCGTAAGGCGCGTCGAACCTTCGACGCGCTTGCCGTCCACGCGCACTTCGCCCTTGCGCAGGATCTTGTTGAGATAGGATAGGCCCACGGCTGGGAAATGCAGCTTGAACCAGCGGTCGAGCCGCATGCCGTCTTCATCGGCCGAAACCATGCGCGTCTGCACGCCGGAAGAGCCGGCCTTACCTTCACTGCTCACGACAAAGTCCTCACGAGCCAAAGGCCCAAAAACAAACCGGCGATGGAAAGGGCCACCGATCCCGCGACATACCCCGCCGCGGCGCCCATGTCCCCGCGCTCCCACAAAAGCACAGCGTCGAGCGAGAAGGCGGAGAAGGTGGTGAAGCCGCCGAGGATCCCCGTGGTGGCGAAGAGCCGCGCATGCTGCGACCAGCTCTCGCCCGCCTTGAAGGCGAACCAGCCGGCTGCGAGCCCCATGAGCGTGGAGCCCAGGATATTGATCGCCAGCGTGCCCCACGGGAATTCCAGCCCGCACCAGCGCGCGCAGGTGAGGTTGACCCTGTGGCGGAGCGCGCCGCCAAGGCCGGCGCCGACGAAGACGAGAAGATAAGGCGTCATCCCTGCCCTATAGACCGGAATGCGCCTCCCGTCACGGCTCACGCTCGCGGCGCAGTTTTTCCCACCACTCGAGCCGCTTGCGCAGATCCCGCTCAAAGCCCCGTTCGACGGGGTCGTAGAGCTTTCGCCGCCCGATCTTTTCCGGCCAGTAATTCTGCCCAGAGAAGGCGTCGGGCTGGTCGTGATCGTAGCGATAGCCCTGCCCGTAGCCCTCCTCGCGCATGAGCTTCGTGGGCGCGTTCAGGATCACATGCGGGGGCATGACCGAGCCGTGCTCGCTGGCGAGGCTCCTGGCGGCCTTCCAGGCCTTGTAGACGGCGTTCGACTTGGGGGCGCTGGCGACATAGACCACCGCCTGCGCAATGGCTAATTCGCCCTCGGGCGAGCCTAGGAAGTCATAGGCGTCCTTGGCGGCGTTTGCGACGACGAGCGCTTGCGGATCGGCGAGGCCGATATCCTCCACCGCCATGCGCACAATGCGCCTTGCGAGAAACAGGGGATCCTCGCCCGCGTCGAGCATTCGCGCGAGATAATAGAGAGCTGCGTCAGGATCAGAGCCACGCACGCATTTGTGCAGGGCGGAGATGAGGTTGTAATGCCCCTCCTGCGCCTTGTCATAAATCGGCGCGCGACGCTGCACGATGCTGGCGAGACCTGCGGTGTCGAAGACTTCATCCGGCCTCGCCGCGCGCCAGATTTCTTCCGCAAGAGTCAGCGCGGCGCGGCCATCGCCATCGGCCATGCGGATGAGGGCGATGCGCGCGTCTTCATCAAGCGGCAGCGCCTTTCCTTCGACGCTTTCAGCACGCGCCAACAATTGCTCGATGGCAGGTTCATCCAGAGAGCGGAACGTCAGCACACGCGCACGAGAGAGCAGAGCCGCGTTAAGTTCGAAGGATGGGTTCTCGGTCGTGGCGCCGACAAGCGTCACCGTTCCATCTTCCATCACAGGCAGAAAGGAATCCTGCTGCGCGCGATTGAAGCGATGGATCTCGTCGACAAAGAGCAAAGTGCCCTGCCCCGAGGCGCGATGCGCGCGGGCCTGTTCGAAGACTTTCTTTAGTTCAGCGACACCGGTGAAGATGGCCGAGATCTGCACGAAGGCGAGGCTCGTCTCCTGCGCAAGCAAACGCGCGACTGTCGTCTTGCCTGTTCCGGGTGGGCCCCAGAAGATCAGAGAGCCCAAGGATGAAGCTGCGATAAGACGGCTCAGGGCGCCGCCATCGCCAAGCAGGTGTTCCTGGCCCGCGACATCAGACAGGCTCATGGGCCGCATGCGATCAGCAAGCGGACGCGGCGCGTTCTTGTCGAGGCCTGCGCTATTGAAGAGGTCAGCCATTCACCGTCGCCCTATCAAGTCAGTTCCTTTTATAGCATTGCGAAGTTGACGCTATCGTTTCGTTGCATGGGGGATACATATCAAAACATAACGCCGACGCGGCTTCCCGAATCAACTTTTTAGGTGAGGATGTATGCGGAATGCTCAGGCGGACTCATTCGCCATCCTCGACAAAAATTTGAAGGGACGAACATGCGCACCATCGCATTCGTGACGCAAAAGGGCGGCGCTGGAAAAAGCACGCTGGCCTCATCGCTGGCGGTCACAGCCTTCGAGGCTGGCGAACGTGTTTTCATCATCGATCTTGATCCGCAGAAGTCTCTGGTCAAGTGGTCACAGACGCGTGGAGAGGCCGACGTGCCGGTCGAGGCGGTTGCGCCTGCGAGGCTCCCAAACGTTCTCGCCGCGCTGGAGAAAAGCGGCGTCACGCTTTGCATCATCGACACCGCAGGCGCTGAAACAGCGACGACTAAGGCTGCGATGAAAGTCGCCGATCTCTGCATCATTCCCTCGCGCCCCAATGTCTTCGACCTCTGGGCGAGCGAACAGACACGCGCGAGCCTGCGCGAGCTGAAAAAGGAATTCGTCTTCCTCTTGAACCAATGCCCGCCCGCACAGCAAAGCGCACGCGTGGATGAAGGTGTGAAGGCGCTTGAAGCCATGGGTGGATTGATCTCCCCGCTCGTCGCCGCGCGCGTCGATTATCAGGAGGCCGCACGCCATGGTTATGGCGTCAGCGAGATCAACTCGCATGGTCCCGCCGCCGATGAGATGCGCAAGCTCTGGTCTTCGATCAAGAAGCGCATGGCGCGTGGCAAGGCTGCGGCTGCGCGCAAGGTGGCGTGAGCCGGCTCAGCCGCCGAGCGCCGTGGTGATGATCTGACCGCCGCGCCCCAGAGTCAGCTTCCACCAGCTGCGACGGGGCTCGGCGATGCGTTGCAGATCGGCGGTGCGTACGATCTTCGTATCGTTGACCGCGATG
>CANGOK010000288.1 GCA_947455285.1 Beijerinckiaceae bacterium
ATTCGGTTTCTGGGCGGGCGGGGGGCGCGCTGCGCGTCATGGCGTTCATCGTCCGGTCCTCAATGCGCAACTTCGTGGTCGTCGAACAGCATAGATGAAATGCGGCCCGCGAGGCGGCCGAATTCGGCGCTCTCGCGCTCGGCGAAGCCGAGATGGTCGCAGTTCAGTTCGGCCCGCACTTGCCCCGGATGGGGCGAAAGCACCACGACACGCGATCCCACCACGATGGCTTCCTCGATGGAATGGGTGACGAAGATCAGCGTGAAGCCCACATCGTCCCAGAGCTGCAGCAGTTCTTCCTGCATCTTGCGGCGCGTGAGCGCATCGAGCGCAGCGTAAGGCTCGTCCATCAGCAGCACGTCGGGCCGCATGGCCATGGCGCGCGCGATGGCGACGCGCTGCTTCATGCCGCCGGACAGCATATGCGGATACACGTCGATGAATTTCGACAGATTGACCTTGGCCAGCGCATCGCAGGCGCGGCTGTCCGCTTCCTCGCGGGAGACGCCGTTGACGAGCATGGGATAGGCGACATTCGCCCGCACGGTCTTCCACGGCAGGAGCTGGTCGAATTCCTGAAACACCATCATCCGGTCGGGACCGGGGCTGGTGATGACGCGGTCCTTGAGGGTGATGCGCCCCTCGACCGGTGGCATGAAGCCCGCCACGGCCTTGAGGATGGTGGATTTGCCGCAGCCTGACGGGCCGAGCAGAACGACGCGCTCGCCTTGATGGATGTCGAAGCTGACCCGATAGGTCGCGGTCACCAGATGGTCGGGGGTCTTGTATTGCAGCGTCATGCCTTCAACGCGCACGAGCGGGGATTGCGACATGAAAGACTCCCGAAGGGGCCGGCCAGAGGCCGGCGCCGGAGTTGGATCAGATCAGTTGCTTGCCGAGGCGTGGGCCTCAGCGACGAAGACGTCCTGCCATTTGGCGGGCACGGTCTTGAGGCCGCCGATACGGCCCATGAAGTCGGCGAGCGTCTTCACGCCATAGACCGCGCTGCCGAAATCATTGGGCATGGCCTTCAGCATGGCCTCGACCTTCGCCTCATCGAGGAGCTTGGAAGGCTCGACCTTCAGATAGATGCGCGCGGCGGTCGCGGGATCCTTGCGGATGATGTCGCTCGCCTCGTCGATGGCCTTGATCAGCACGCCCGCCATCTTCGGGTTGGCCTCAATCCATTTTTTGGTGGCGCCCGCCGCGAGGAAGGTCGAGCGTCCGCCAAAGGCGTCTTCCGAAGAGGCGATGGCGCGCGCCTTGCCGCTGTCGAGAATGATCTGGGTGAATGGCGGGGTTGCGAAATAGGCCTTCACTTCGGTGCCGCCGCTCATGATGGCGTTGACGGCTTCAGGATGGGGCAGGGCGACCACCTGCGGCTTCAGCTTGTCCTGCTGTCCCGCGCCGAAGCGTTTCTCGGAGACCATCTGCAGGGCGTACATCTGCGGCGAGACGAGCGCGGGCATGGCGATCTTGTCACCGGTAGCTAGATCGTCCAGCGTCTTCGCGTCGGGCTTGTTGGTGACGAGCACGAGGGGGCTCGAGTTCACGCCCGCGATGCCGAAGATCTGCTGCGGCGAATTGCGCGCCTTGTCCCAGGCGATGAGCATGGCGGCGACGCCATAGACGCCCACATCCACCGAGCCCGAAAGCACGGCGTCCTGCATGGCGGCGGAGCCCGAGAAACGCTGGTAGCTCGCGGTGGCGTCAATGCCTGCGGCCTTGGCGTGCTTTTCGATGAGCTTCATTTCGTCGGCGATAAACATGGGCAGGAAGCCCACGCCAAAACCGATGCCGATCTTGACGGGCGTCTGCGCCGCGGCGACGCCCGGCAAGGCGACGGAGGCGAGAAGGCTGGCTGCTGCGATCAGTTTCTTGATCATGATGTTTCCCTCGCTTGGTTTGTTCTTCGCAGTTTTATTTGGGCAGACTTATTTCGGCGGCTCCAGCGGCATGGACAGAAGCACCATGACGGGGCGGTTGGTCTTGTTATAGAGCGCGCGAGACTCGCCGGGCGCGATGCGGCAGGAGTCATAGGCCTGCAGCACGCTTGACCCCTCGGGCGTCTCGACCGTCAATTCGCCTTCCACCACGAAATAGAGCTTCTCGATGGGCGAAGCGCTGGGCGTGATGTGGCCGCCCGGCAGGATTTGCGACATGCCCATCCACAATTGCGTGGCGGGGCCCGCCTCATGGCCCTGCAGGCGCAGGCAGCGCATGTCGAAATGCTCTGCCGGGAAATAGGGGGGCGCGTCCTTGAAACGGGTGACGTTCATTTGCCTCGCCTCAGCGCTTGGGGTCGAAGATGACGCGGTCGCGCGCCGAGCCCATCACGGCGACATAGGCCTCAGCCGCCTTCGACAGCGGATAGATCGCCTCTTCTACAATGGGGAAGGGCTTCAGCTTGCCACTTTCAAAGCCGGGCAGCAGATCGCGCAGCACGGCGCCGGTCTCGATCGAAGACATGCCCAGCGAGTCGATGCCCACATAGGTGTGACGGCCGCGATAGAATTCGAAAATGTTGAACTGCACGATCTTGTCGATGGCCGAGATCAGGATCTGTCGACCCTTCAGCGCCAGCGACTTGTGGGCGTCCTGAAAATAGGGGTCGCCGACCGTGTTGTAGACGATGTCCGCGCCCTTGCCGCCGGTCATCTCGCGCACCTTGGTCGCCACATCGCCAGCGGAGGCATCGACGATTTCAACCGGCGCGCAAGCGAAGCCTGCATAGGGTTCGGGACGGCGCACGACGCCGATCACGCGCGCGCCGCACCATGCTGCGATCTGCGCGGCGGCCTGCCCCACCTTGCCGTTGACGCCCATGATGAGGACGGTTTCGCCGGGCTTGGGCATGCCAGCGCGGCGCAGGCCCTCGTTGGCGGTGACGAAGGGTACGCCGATGCCTGCGGCCTCGTTCAGCGAGATCGACGCGGGCTTGCGCACCAGCGCATCGGCCTCGACGACGAGATGGGTCGCATGGGTGCCGTCGCGACGGATGCCAAGATCTCCCGAGGAGCCGAAGACTTCCGCGCCCAGCCATTCAGCGGGGCCGGCGACGACGTCGCCTGCATAATCGCGGCCCGGCGTGCGCGGGAAGACGGCGTAGGGCATCATGCCGATGGCCGCTTTCACATCCGAGGGGTTCACGGCGGCCGCGCGCAGTTCGACGATCACATCGCCATCATTGCGGCGCGCCAGCGTCATCGTCTCGATGGCGGGCTTTACGCTGCTGGCCTCGGCGGCCTTCTCATGAAGACGAAGACAGGTCGCCTGAACCTCGTTGGTCGACATACGATTTCTCCAAAATGCTGTTTAGTTGAAGCCGAGCATGGCGCGGGTTTCGCGCGCCGACGCGATCTGGCCGCCGAGATCCTCGACGATGCGACGCGCCTTCTCGACAAGGCTTGCGTTCGACGGCGCCAATACGCCGCGAGAAAGATAGACGCCATCTTCAATGCCGACGCGCACATGCCCGCCCGCGAGATAAGATTGCGCAACGCTGGTGAACATGTGCCGCCCGACGCCCAGCGCCGTGAAGGTCGCGCCAGCGGGCAGCATGTTGCGCGCGTAAAGCACCGTTTCGGGGCTCGGCTGGAAGCCGTAGTTGACGCCCATCACGAAGGAGCAGAGCGGCGAGGGCTTGATGGAGCCGTCCTTGATGAGGTCGTGCATCAGCGCGATGTCGCCGGAATCGAAGAG
>CANGOK010000289.1 GCA_947455285.1 Beijerinckiaceae bacterium
GCGTTCGCTGCCCGAGATTGGCCGCCGCTTTGGCGGACGCGATCATACGACTGTGCTGCATGCCGTGCGCAAGATCGAGGGTCTGGCTGGCAAGGATGGCTCGCTCTCCGAGGAGATCGAACTCCTGAAGCGGATGCTCGTGGAATAGCCTGCGGCGATCGCGAAATATGATCGGGTAAAAACCCGCTCCCTCTGGGGGCGGGTTTTTCTTTGCGCTGATCGTTGGGGCGAACTTGAAATTCATAACGCACGTTATTATAAGGTGTGTGAAGGTAGCGTTATGCAGCAATCTCTCGACGACGATCTCTTGTTTCTGGTCTATGACGTGGCGCGGCTCATGCGCGTCCGCGCCGATCAGCACGCCCGTGAAATGGGCATGACTCGAGCCCAGTGGGTCGTCCTTGTCTGGCTGGAGCGGAAGCCGGGCATCACCCAGAACGAGCTCGCTTCGCTTGTGGAGGTGGAGCCGATCACGATCGCCCGGTTGGTCGATCGGCTGGAGGCGCGCGGCGTGGTCGAGCGGCGACATGACCCGAAGGATCGGCGTGTGCGCAGGCTTCATCTCACGAAAGCCGCAGAGCCCCTGCTTGCGGTGGTGCATGAGTACAGGCGCGACTCCCATGTCGTGCTCACCGAAGGCGTTGTGGCGGCGGATCTCAAGCGGATCATCGCTGGGCTTGCGACCATGAAATCCAATCTTCTTGATGAAAAGCGCGATAGCGCGGAAGCAGTCTGACCATGAGCGGAAACGAAATCCGAAGCCGCTTGCGCAGCGTCCTGATGGTTGGCGGCGTGGCCATAGCCGTCGTGGGCGGCGGCGCTTTCTGGCTGCATGGCGGGCGTTATGTCTCCACTGACAACGCCTATGTCCGGGCGCGCAAATTGATGGTGACCACCGATGTCTCGGGCATCGTTGCTTCAGTCGATGTGCGCGAAGGCATGCAGGTCAAGGCAGGCGATGTGCTGTTCCGGCTCGATTCGAAGCAATTTGAAAACGCGCTGCGAGTCGCCAAGGCGAATCTGGAGCAAACGCGCATCACGCTGGAAGCCGCGCCGCAGGATTATGCGCGCGTCCAAAGCGAGATCGCCGCGCAGTCCGCACAGGTTGATCTCGCAAAAGCGAACTTTGAACGCGCCTCCGCGCTCGCCCTCTCCAACGCCGGAACACGTTCTGCTTATGATCAGGCGCACTTCGGCCTAGAGGCGGCGCAGAAGCAGCTTGAGGCATTGCGTCGTCAGGCCCAATCCGCCTTGATCCGTCTTGGCGGAGAAGCTGATGCGCCAGTCGAAAAGCATCCCCAATATCTCGCAGCGAAGGCGCAGGTCGATGAAGCTCAGCGCCAGCTTGACCATGCAACCGTGCGCGCGCCTTTTGCGGGCGTCGTGACTGGGGTTGAATCGCTGCAGCCCGGCACCTTCCTCGTTTCGCAAACTGCCGCTCTGACGAATACCGGCGCCGTCGGCCTTGTTGCGACTCAGGACCTTTGGGTCGATGCGAATATGAAGGAGACGGACCTTACCTTCGCCAAGCCTGGCGATCCCGTCGATTTGACGATCGACGCTTACCCGGGCCATGTCTGGCGCGGGCGCGTCGCTTCCATTGCGCCAGCGAGCGGGGCTGAGTTTTCCATCCTTCCGGCTCAGAATGCGAGCGGCAATTGGGTGAAGGTGGTGCAGCGTGTGCCTGTGCGCATTGCGCTTGACGCACATGATGGAGCGCCTGCCCTGCGCGCGGGAATGAGCGCCGTGGTCGATATCGATACTGGCCACAAGCGCGTTCTCTCGGAACTTTGGGGCGTGGCGGCGCAAGCAGCGTCAGGCGGAACCGATGTCGGCAGCAACGCTCAGCGTTGAGGCGCGCGCCTTTCCCGAACATCGAGGGGTGATCACGGTTTGCGCCATGATCGCGACGCTGATGCAGGCGCTCGACTCGACCATCGCCAATGTGGCCTTGCCCTATATGCAGGGCTCTCTGCTGACGACCTCCGATCAGATCACCTGGGTGCTGACGTCCTATATCGTCGCCGCAGCCATCATGACCTCGCCGGTGGGCTGGCTCGCCTTGCGCTTCGGCCGCAAGAATTTCTTCATCGCCTGCCTCGCCGGATTCACGCTCGCGTCCATGCTTTGCGGCGTCGCACAATCCTTGGGTCAGATGGTGGCGTTTCGCCTGTTGCAGGGCGTCTTCGGCGCCGCGCTGGTGCCGCTTTCACAAGCGACTATTCTTGATCTCTATCCTGCAGAGCAGCGTGGTTCGGCCATGGCCTTGTGGGGTATGGGCGTCATGGTAGGGCCGATTCTTGGGCCTACGCTTGGCGGCTATCTCACCGACGTCTACGATTGGCGTTGGGTGTTCTTCATCAACTTGCCTTTCGGCGCCCTCGCCATCGCGGGGCTCTGGTTCTTCCTTGGGGATGACAGGCGCGAGCAAGCCAACGGTTTCGACTGGACTGGCTTTCTGGTCCTGTCGCTCGGCATCGGCGCTCTGCAATTGATGCTTGATCGCGGGGGAGAACTCGATTGGTTCTCCTCGACCGAGATTTGGATCGAACTCGTTCTGGCTGCGCTCGGCCTTTATCTTTTCGTGGTGCATGTGCTGCTTGCCGAGCGCCCCTTTATTTCGGCGCGCATCTTCGCCGATATGAACTTTCTCTCGGGCTTCCTCATGATGTTTGCGGTGGGCATGGTGCTGCTCGCCAGCTCGGCCCTGCTTGCGCCCTATCTGCAGACGATGGGCGGCTATCCCGTGCGCGATGCAGGTCTTCTGATGGTGCCGCGTGGGCTTGGCACGATGGCGGCTATGATGGTTGCAGGGCGGCTCGCGAGCCGCATGGACCCGCGCCTGTTGATGGTCATGGGAATCGGCGCGCTCGCCTATTCCTTTTGGGAGATGTCCAGCTGGACCCCTGCCGTTCGGCCCTTCACCCTGTCCTGGGTCACGGCCATTCAGGGCTTTGGGCTTGGCTTCGTGTTCATTCCCTTGCAGGTCGTGGCTTTCGCAACCCTTCCGGCGCAATTTCGCACCGATGGAGCGGCGCTCTTCAGTCTGGTGCGGAATGTAGGCTCCGCCATCGGCGTTTCCGTCACATCTTTCATGCTGGCGCAAAATGCGCAGGTCATGCATGCGCAACTTGCGGAGGGCCTGACGGTCTTCAACCGGATGGTTCAATCTGGCGGCGCCTATCTTTTCTGGAACGCCGCCACCAATGGCGGACGCATGGCGCTGAACGGCGAAGTGTCGCGACAGGCGCTCGCCATCGCCTATACGGATGATTTCAAGCTGATGTTCTGGGTCAGCCTGCCCACGGCGCTGCTTGTGCTGCTTATGCGCAGGCCTGGCCAGATGGAGAAAGCTGCGCCCGCGCATCCCGTGGAGTGACAATCCCTCTGGTCAGAGGATCAAAGATGCTCTTTATTGCCGGTCCGGGCATTGCGCCCCTGACCGATGAGAGCAGAGGACCTCCATGGGAGAGAACATCACCCTGACGGCTGAAGATGGCGTCAAGATCAGCGCCTATGTGGCCAAGCCCGCTGGCGCTCCGCGCGGCGGCGTCGTCGTCATTCAGGAAATTTTCGGCGTCAACCACCACCTCCGCGCGGTCGCCGATCGCTATGCGGCTGAGGGCTATCTCGCCGTCGCGCCCGCGCTCTATGACCGTGTGCAGCCGAACTATGAAACCGGCAATGATCAGCCGGAC
>CANGOK010000290.1 GCA_947455285.1 Beijerinckiaceae bacterium
GGCTTTGCATGGCCCTGCGCAGGGTGCTATCTGCCAGCTATGACAACGCGCACCTTCGACAATATCCGCAATTTTTCCATCGTGGCCCATATCGACCACGGGAAATCGACCCTCGCCGACCGGCTCATCCAGCAGACCGGCACGGTCGCCGCGCGCGATATGGTCGAGCAGGTGCTCGACTCCATGGACATCGAGCGCGAGCGCGGCATCACCATCAAGGCCCAGACGGTGCGCCTCGACTACAAGGCTGAGGATGGCAAGACTTACATCCTCAACCTCATGGACACGCCCGGCCACGTCGACTTCGCCTATGAAGTGTCCCGCTCGCTCGCGGCCTGCGAAGGCTCGCTGCTGGTGGTGGACGCCTCGCAGGGCGTCGAGGCCCAGACCCTCGCCAATGTCTATCAGGCCATCGACGCGGGCCACGAGATCGTGCCCGTCCTCAACAAGATCGACCTGCCGGCCGCCGAGCCCGACCGCGTCAAGGAGCAGATCGAGGATGTGATCGGCATCGACGCTTCTGACGCCGTGCCGATTTCGGCCAAGACCGGCATCGGCATCGACCTTGTGCTCGAAGCCATCGTCAAGCGCCTGCCGCCGCCCAAGGGCGATGACGCCGCGCCGCTCAAGGCGATGCTCGTCGACAGCTATTACGACGCCTATCTCGGCGTCGTCGTCATCGTGCGCGTCATCGACGGCATGATGAAGAAGGGCCAGCGCATCAAGATGATGGGCACCGACGCCCATTACGAGATCGAGAAGATCGGCGTCTTCAAGCCGAAGATGCAGGATGTTGCGCAGCTCGGCCCCGGTGAGGTCGGCTTCATCACCGCGCAGATCAAGCAAGTTTCGGACACGCGCGTCGGCGACACCATCACCGACGAAAAGCGCGGCTGCACCGAGGCGCTTGCCGGCTTTAAGCCCGCGCAGCCCGTGGTGTTCTGCGGCCTCTTCCCCGTCGACGCAGCCGATTTCGACGATCTGCGCGCCGCCATGGGCAGGTTGCGTCTCAACGACGCCAGCTTCTCCTATGAGATGGAGTCCTCGGCTGCGCTCGGCTTCGGCTTCCGCTGTGGATTTTTGGGCCTGCTGCATCTCGAGATCATTCAGGAGCGCCTGTCGCGCGAGTTCAATCTCGACCTCATCGCGACGGCGCCCAGCGTCGTCTATCAGATCACCCTGACCAACGGCGAGATGATCGAACTGCACAATCCCGCCGATATGCCCGATGTCGTGAAGATCGACGAGATCGCCGAGCCCTGGATCCGCGCCACCATCATGACGCCGGACGAGCATCTGGGCTCCGTGCTGAAGCTCTGCCAGGAGCGTCGCGGCTTGCAGATCGATCTCAGCTATGTCGGCAAGCGCGCCATGGCGGTCTACGACCTGCCGCTCAACGAAGTCGTGTTCGATTTCTATGATCGGCTGAAGTCGATCTCGAAAGGCTACGCCAGCTTCGATTACCAGATCACCGACTATCGCGCGGGCGATCTTGTGAAGATGTCGATCCTCGTCAACGCCGAACCCGTCGACGCGCTCTCCATGCTCGTGCATCGCACGCGCGCGGACAGCCGCGGACGTGGCATGGTGGAGAAGCTGAAGGATCTCATCCCCCCGCACATGTTCCAGATCCCGATTCAGGCGGCGCTGGGCGGCAAGATCATCGCGCGCGAAACCGTGCGCGCCCTGCGCAAGGACGTGACGGCGAAGTGCTACGGCGGCGACGCCAGCCGCAAGCGCAAGCTGCTCGACAAGCAGAAAGAGGGCAAGAAGCGCATGCGGCAATTCGGCAAGGTCGAAATTCCGCAGGAAGCCTTCATCGCCGCCCTCAAGATGGACAACTGAGGCTCACGCGAGCAGCGCCCGCAGCCTTGCTTCGAGCGCCGCTTCGTCCTTGATGTCGCATTCCCACACGACCAGGGTTCTCCAACCCTCGCGCGCCAGTCGTGCGAGGGTTTCTTCATCACGCGCCTTGTTGCGGGCGATCTTGGCGACCCAGTAGGCGCGATTGTCCTTGGGCACCCGCGCGCCGCGCTTGCAATCGTGCCCATGCCAGAAACAGCCATGCATGAAGATCGCGATTTTGCGGCCGATGAAGGCGATGTCAGGCGAGCCCGCGATATCGCGCCGGTTGAGCCGATAACCCTGCGCGATGGCGCGCACCATTTTGCGCAAGATGAGTTCAGGCTTGGTGTTCTTGCCCTTTACTGCGCGCATGATGTCGGAGCGACTGGTCACGCCGCAGCCTGAACAGGCGAGCCTCTGACCAGAGCATCGAGCAGATGCTCGCGCAAGAAGCGCACCGCCGAAACAGCAAGACCATCACCAAGCAGATGATAAGCGTCGTTGTAGCGGGCGGGCAGAATGTAATCATCCGGCAAGCCCATCAGCCGCGCAGCCTCGCGGCCAGACAAAAGCCGCGTGCGCACCTCGTCGCCATCGACCACCATGATGAACTGGCGGCTCGATCCACCGCCCGGGGTGCGCAAGCAACCGGCGACGCCATCAAAGCGCACTTCCGCGCGCTGAACCTTGGCGCCCTTATCATCGCGGCGCGTGCGTCGATAGATAGTCCCGACCATGCGCACGCCTGCAGCTTTGGCGGCGTCGAGCTTACGCAGATTGGCTTGCGACATGAGGCTGACGAGACGCTCCGTCTCGGCGCGCGTGTGCCATTTAACGTCCGCCGGATGATCCTCAATGAGATCGACGAGCCGCATGTTATGGGCCGTGGGCGCAGGCAGGCGCCACCAGCGCCAATTAGCTTGCGCCTCGGCAGGTAGCGCAGCGACGGCTCGCGTGAGCGCAGGCGAATGCCACGGAAGCGCGGGCTCGCCGACTACGGCGCCGACTGCATCTTCGCGCGCGCAAAGAACGAATAGTCGCGGCCGCGATTGGGGCAGGAAATGCGAAGCGTCGATGGTGAGCGCGCCCACAGCATAACCCAGCGCCGCGAGCGCCGTGATGAGTTCAGAGAAATCCGCGCCGCCATTAGACGTGAGCGCGCCGATCACATTTTCGATGACGAGAAGCTTCGGCGCCCGGCTTTCGCCGCGCAACTCTTCGATGATGCGCCGGAACCCCCAGAAGGCGCCGGAGCGCGGGCCCTTGAGCCCCGCGCCGTGGCCCGCAAGCGAGAGATCCTGACAGGGAAAGGAAGCCCATGCGAGATCGGGAACGCCAGGCAGATCGTCCGTGGTCAGCGCATGAATGTCGCCCATGCGCATGTCGCCATCGCCCCAATTGCGGCGATAGCTTTCGGCTTTCCCGGCGTCGAAATCATTGGCGAAGAGACAGCGCCAACCCTCTCCGAGACCGGCGCGCGCCATGCCGCCGCCCGCGAAGAATTCATAGAAGGTGGGTTGGCTCGCAGTCCCCGACATATGCGCCGCCGCGCCTCACTTCGTGTAAAGATCCTTGTAGGTGTCGCGCAGAACGTTCTTCTGCACCTTGCCCATGGTGTTGCGGGGCAAGTCGTCGACGAAGATCACGCGCTTGGGCTGCTTGAATTTCGCCAAGCGATCTTCGAGCGCCGCAAGCACCGTCTTCTCATCAATGGTCGCGGCCCTGTCGCGCACGACTACCGCCGTCACGCCTTCGCCGAAATCGGCATGTGCGACGCCGATGACGGCGCTTTCGATGACGCCGGGCATGGCGTCGATCTCATCCTCGACTTCCTTGGGATAGAC
>CANGOK010000291.1 GCA_947455285.1 Beijerinckiaceae bacterium
GGTATCTTTAAGGGGGCGTTACTTCGCCCCGCCGCCAGTCTGGTTCACCTCGATGAGCCCCGCCAGACGGTCGCGCACTGACTGAGGCGCAGACAGGATGTCGTTCACGACCTTCTGCAACTGCTCGCCGGATATGGGGTCGATATCGAGCCCTTCGCGCTTGGCCTGTTCCAGAAAGGCGGCGTCCTTCATGGTGGCGTCGAAAGCGTCACGTAGCGCCTTCACCCGCTCAGGCTGCAAGCCGGGCGGGGCGAAGACGGGACGGCCGATATCGGGCGGCGCAGACAGCAGCTTCAGCGCGGCGCGATCTTCATCGTTCTTCGCAAGATCCATCAACAATGGCACATCGGGCAGATCATTCGCCTTCTTCAGGCCGATCTGCACGAGGATGTTGATCTTCTTGTCACGCACCCAATCGGGCTTTGTGCCCTTGTAGGAAGCCCAGGAGTTGCTGCCACGCCCAGCAAGCTCGCCGTTCTCCATGGCGAGGTTGATTTCATTCGCGCCGGGATAGCCCAGAATGATCTTGAACTTGGTCCCGGCGATGATGTTCATCGCCTGCGGATATTGAAACGAGGTGTTATAGCCCGTGGCGCCGATGGCGTATTCCTTCTTCGTGGCGTCCTCGATCGTCTTCACGCCTGACATATGCCAGGTCACGACGACATTATTGTCCACGACGGGATTGCCGATGAAGTTGAACTTCGCCGTATCGAACTTGATGGTGGGATCGCCAACGGCCTGCTGCACAGGCGTCGATTGATCGACCGTGGCGATCGCCGTGCCGTCTTTCGGCGCGACCGAATACATGTAGCTCGCGGCCGTGCGGCTGCCACCGCCCGCCATGTTCTTGGCGACGATGGCTGGCTTGCCGGGAATATGTTCGCCCATGAAGCGGGAGAGCAGGCGAGCGTAAAAATCATAGCCGCCGCCCGGCGTGAAGCCGATGTAAAAATCAATGGTCTTGCCCTTGTAGAAACTCTCGATCGACTGCTGCGCCTGCGCGGGAGCGCATAGGCTGAGCGCGGCGATGGTCAAGGACAAACGCATTTTCATCATCGTAATTTCCGCTTACTTCGCGCCATCAGGGGCGGCGATGATCTGGTTCAACCGATCCGCGACCCGCGCAGGCGTATCGACGATATCAGCGACGATCTTCTGCAACTCGTCACCGGGGACGGGATTGATCTCAAGCCCCAGCTTCTTCGCGTCTTCGAGAAAGGCCTCGTCTTTCTCCATGGTGGAGAATGCGTCACGCAACGCCTTCACGCGATCAGCAGGCACGCCGGGCGTCGTGAAATAAGGACGCCCCACGGCGGCGGGCGCCGACAGCAGGCGCAGGGCCGCGCGGTCTTCCTCATTCGTCGCCAGATCAGAGATGAGCGGCGCATCAGGAAGATCAGACGCGCGCGCGAGTCCCACTTGCGCGATGATGTTGATCTTCTTGTCGCGGATCCAATCAGGCTTGGTGGCTTTCCAGGTCGACCACGGGTTCGAAACCCGCGCGCCCGTCTCGCCATTCTCCATCGACATGTTCATTTCATTGCCGCCGGGATAGCCGCTGACGACTTTAAACTTGGTGCCCAGCGTGGCGTTCATCGCATAGGCGATCTGCGAAGAGGTGTTCGGCCCGGTTGAGGCGACGATCACTTCCTTCTTGCGCGCATCCTCGATGGAGGTGACCCCCGTCGTATGCCAGGTCACGACCGTATTGTTATCGGCGGCAGGATTGCCGATCCAGATGAGCGCCTTGGAGTCGAAGAGAATGCCGGGATCGCGCATGGCCTGCGCCAGAGGCAACGACTGATCGGCGGTCGCAAGCACGGAGCCGTCCTTGGGCGCCACATTCATCATGTGGCCCATGAGCACGCGCCCGCCGCCGCCCGGCAGATTGCGAACAACAATGCTCGGCTTGCCCGGAATGAACGGGCCTAGATGGCGCGAGACAAGGCGGCCATAGGTGTCGTAGCCCCCGCCCGTCGTATAGCCGATGAGCAGTTCGACGGTGCGGCCCTTATAGAAGTCCGCCACGGCCTGCGCCTTGGCCGACGCGACGGGCGCAGAAATAAGCAGCGCGAAGGCGAGGAGCGAACGTCTGGTCATGGCTTTCGCGCTTCCGTTCATTTCGGGCCGTTGTTCTGCTCGACGCCGCCGATGATTTGAGTGAGGCGCTCGGCGATGGGCTTTGGCGTCGCGATGATCTGCTCGACGATCTTCTGCATCTCTTCACCCGAAACCGGATTGATCTCGAAACCCTCCTTGAGGGCGGCTTCCTTGAAGGGACCATCCTTCACCATCTGGTCGAAGGCTGCACGAAGGGCCTTCACACGATCTGCGGGAACGCCGGGCGCAACATAAAGCGGACGCCCGATGGTGACGGAGGCCGACAGCAGCATCAGCACAGCACGGTCTTCCTCGTTCTTGGCGAGATCCATCAGCAACGGAACATCCGGCAGATCAGGCGCCTTGGTGAGGCCGATCTGAACGAGGATGTTGATCTTCTTGTCGCGCAGCCAGTCGGGGCGAGTCGCCTTCCACGAACCCCAGGCGTTGGAGCCGCGCACCGCAACCTCGCCCTTCTCGAGCGCAAGGGTGATGTCGTTGCCGCCGGGATAGCCGGTGATGATCTTGAATTTGGTGCCAAGCAGGGCGTTCATCGCCTTGGGATATTGCGATGAGGTGCTGCCGCCCGTGGCGCCTGTGGGCACCTCGCGCAGTTTGGCGTCCTCAATCGTCTTGATGCCGCTCGTATGCCATGCGGCCGTGGTGTTGTTATCCGCGGCCGGGTTGCCGATGTACTGGAACTTGCTCACATCGATGGACAGGGCCTTGTCGCCCATCGCCTGCTCCACAGCGAGCGACTGATCGCCGGTGGCGATCACCAAGCCATCCTTGGGGCCGAGATTATAGACCCAGTTGGCGGCGAGGCGGCTGCCGGCGCCGGGCATGTTGCGGGGCACGACGCGCGGCTTGCCGGGGATGTAATCGCCAAGGAAGCGCGCGACGAGCCGGGCATAGAGGTCGTAGGTGCCGCCGGGCGAATAGCCGATGATCATGTCTATCTGCTTGCCGCGGTAGAAATCCTCGATGGCGTCCGCCCTCACATCGGTGGAGGCTGAAACTGCGGCCGCGCTCAGGACAGTCGCAGCGAAAAGGCGCAGCATTCGGCTCATCGTATCCTCCAAAACGCCCCGGCCTGCGGCCTCGCGTAAACTTTAGGGTTGATGAAGGGGTTCTGGCAGCGTGGAATCGCCCCGTCAACCCGATGCGGCCCTGTAGCCCTTGACCCGCTTGCCTCAATCACTACAAAGTTACCCCACAGAAAAGCCTCCCCGCGCCCCGAAATCTTCGCCGCCGGCTGGAGCCGGTGCAGGAAAAACACGATGTCTGAAGCAAACACGTTCCGCCTGTCGACCATCGAAGAGGTGATCGAAGACGCGCGCCAGGGTCGCATGTTCATTCTGGTGGATGACGAGGGGCGCGAAAACGAGGGCGATCTTGTCATTCCCGCTGAGATGGCGACGCCCGAAGTTGTGAACTTCATGGCCAAGCACGGCCGCGGGCTGATCTGCCTGTCCGTGACCCGCCAGCGCGTTGAGGAGCTGGGCCTCCAGCCCATGGCCCAGCGCAATCAGGCCCAGCACCAGACAGCCTTCACTGTCTCCATTGAGGCGCGCGAGGGGGTCA
>CANGOK010000292.1 GCA_947455285.1 Beijerinckiaceae bacterium
CAGCGCATGCTGTGCTCCAATCAGGCGATGCTCGCCCACTGGCTCGCCTTCGGCGTCAAGACGCCGCCTGTGTTGGTCGACTGGCTGCCCTGGAACCACACCTTCGGCGGCAATCACAATTTCAACTATGCGCTGGTCAACGGCGGTTCGCTCTATATCGATGGCGGCAAGCCGACGCCTGCGGGCATAGAAGAGACCGTGCGTAACCTGCGCGAGATTTCACCAAGCGTCTATTTCAACGTGCCGAAGGGCTATGAAGAGCTGGCGCTGCGCCTGCGCAAGGATCAGCAGTTGCGCGAATCCTTCTTCAAAAATCTGCAACTCACCTTCTACGCCGGCGCCGGCTTGCCGCCGCATGTGGCGCAGGAGTTGGACGACCTTGCGCGCGCCACTGTAGGCAGGCGCATCCTGATGGTGACGAGCCTTGGTTCAACCGAGACCGCGCCCGCCTCGCTCGCGAGCACCAAGGAATGTTCACGCCCCGGCGTCGTCGGCGTGCCGCTTCCCGGTGTGGAGATGAAACTCCTTCCCTCCAGCGGCAAGCTCGAGGTGCGCGTGAAGGGTCCGAACATCATGCCGGGCTACTGGCGTGATGAGGAGCAGACCGCAAAGGTCTTCGACGAGGAAGGTTTCTACTGCCTCGGCGACGCCTTGAAATTCGCGCACGACAAGGATCCAAACGGCGGCTTCATTTTCGATGGCCGCATTTCCGAAGACTTCAAGCTGGTGACGGGTACATGGGTCAGCGTTGGCCCTCTGCGCGGCAAGCTGATCTCGGCTTTGGCGCCATTCATCAAGGACGCCGTCATCGCAGGCCATGACCGCGACGACGTGATGGCGCTGCTGTTCCCCGAGATGGATTCCTGCCGCGCTTTTATTGGCGACGCTTCCAAGGCCGCCTCGGACGATGCGGTTCTGTCTGCGCCTGCGCTGCGCGAAGAAATCGGCAAGCGGCTCTCGCAGCTCGCGCGCGAAAGCACGGGTTCCTCGACCCGTGTCGCGCGCGTGGTCCTGCTGGGTGAGCCAGCCTCCATCGACGCGAATGAAATAACCGACAAGGGCTCCATCAATCAAAGAGCCGTATTGACCCGCCGCGCGGCGCTCGTTGAATCCCTCTACGAGGCGAATCCGCCCGCCAATGCGATCTGCGCCTGACACCGGAGCCAGTCATGAAACTCGACGATCTCATCGCGATTGACGTTCACACGCACGCCGAAGTGTCCTGCAGGCAGGAGCCCGATCCCTATTGGGAGCCTTTTAACGAGGCGGCGAGCAAATATTTCAAGGTTGGCAAGCGCCCGACTATCGCCGAGACGCTCGCCTATTATCGTGAGCGCAAGATCGGCCTTGTGATGTTTGCGGTGGACACCGAGTTCCAAATCGGCAATCGCCGCATTCCCAATGAAGAGATCGCGGACGCCGCGCGTGATAATTCCGACATCATGATCGGTTTCGCCTCGATTGATCCGCACAAGGGAATGATGGGCGCCCGTGAGGCGCGGGCTTTGATCGAAGATGGCGTGGTGAAGGGCTTCAAGTTTCATCCGACCTGTCAGGGTTTCTTCCCCAATGATCGCATGGCCTACAAGCTTTATGAGGTCATCGCGGAATACAAGCTTCCCGCCATCTTCCACACGGGCCATTCGGGTATCGGCACGGGCATGAGGGGCGGCGGCGGATTGCGGTTGAAATATTCGCAGCCCATTCACCTCGATGATGTCGCCGTTGATTTTCCGGACATGACGATCATCCTCGCCCATCCCTCCTGGCCATGGACCGACGAGGCCCTGTCCATCGCCCTGCACAAGCCCAATGTCTATATCGACCTCTCAGGCTGGCTGCCGAAATATTTCCCGCCGCAGATCGTTCAATATGCGAATGGGCAGCTGAAGACGAAGATGCTCTTTGGCTCCGACTTCCCGCTGATCACGCCGGATCGCTGGATCGAGCAGTTCAAGCAGGCGGGTTTCAAACCCGAAGTGCATGATCTCATTCTCAAGCAGAATGCGATCACCGCGCTCGGCCTGAAGTAAGGGAGCGCTGAATGAATATCGCGGGACATGGCGTCATCGTCACTGGTGGCGGATCGGGCCTTGGCGCAGCGAGCGCGGAAAAGCTCGCCTCGCTTGGCGCCAAGGTTGGCATCGTCGATATCAATGCAGAGGCGGCGCAGCAGGTGGCGACACGCCTTGGCGGCATCGCGCTGCCCGGCGACGTCTCCAATGAAGCGCAGATGATTGAGGCCTTCGCGAAAGCCCGCGCAGCGCATGGCCCTTGCCGCGTTCTCTTGAATTGCGCAGGCATCGGAACTGCGAAGCGCGTAGTTGGTCGCGATGGGCCTTTACCTCTCGTCGAGTTCGAACGCGTCATCCGCATCAACCTCATCGGCTCCTTCAACATGATGCGCCTTGCTGGCGAAGAGATGTCGAAGGCCGAGGCGCTGCCCAATGGCGAGCGTGGCGTCATCATCTCGACGTCATCTGTCGCTGCTTTCGAAGGGCAGATCGGTCAGGCGGCCTATGCAGCGTCGAAGGGCGGCATCGCATCGCTGACGCTGCCCGTGGCGCGCGAACTCGCGAGCTTCGGCATCCGCGTCCTCACCATCGCGCCGGGTCTTTTCCTCACGCCGCTTTTGCAGACGCTGCCTGAAGAGGCGCAGCAGAGCCTTGGCGCCTCAATTCCCTTCCCGCGCCGCCTTGGCGCGCCGGCAGAGTTCGCGAGCCTCGTCGCCCATATGGTCGAAAACAGCTTCCTGAATGGAGAGACGGTTCGTCTCGACGGCGCGCTGCGCCTTCCGCCTAAATAGGGTTCTTCATCATGACCTATGTCGCGCCGGTCGAAGCCATCGCCTTCGCGCTGAACGAAATCGCAGGATTGGAGGCGGACGCTGAACGCGGCGCCGCAGGCGAATTCACGAGCGATATGCTTGCCAGCATTCTCGATGAAGCCGGCCGTTTTGCATCAACGCGTCTCGCGCCGCGCAACCTTGAAGGCGACAAGATAGGCGCCAGTTTGGAGAACGGCGTCGTGACGCTGCCTGACGGCTGGTCCGCCATGTATCGCGAATGGGCCGAAGCCGGCTGGAACGGCGTAGATCTGCCAGCAGATTGGGGCGGCATGGGCCTGCCGACGCGCCTCGCCACCGCCGCGATGGAGATCTGGACGAGCGCCAATATGTCTTTCGCGCTTGGTCCCGTGCTGACGCAGGGCGCGGTCGACGCCATCGTGCTTCACGCCTCGCAGGCCCTGCAGGAGGCTTATGTCCCCAAGCTTGTTTCGGGCGAATGGGCGGCGACGATGAATCTGACGGAGCCGCAGGCGGGCTCTGATCTTGGCGCGCTGCGCACCCGCGCCGTGCGGCAGGATGATGGAACCTATCGCATCACCGGGAACAAGATCTTCATCTCCTGGGGCGAACACGACTTTACCGACAACATCATTCATCTCGTGCTCGCGCGCCTGCCAGACGCGCCTCCCGGCACCAGGGGCATTTCGCTTTTTCTCGTGCCGAAGTTTCTTTTGAACGCGGATGGAAGCATCGGCGCCCGCAACGACATTCTTTGCACGGGCATCGAACATAAATTGGGCATCCATGCGAGCCCCACCTGCTCCATGAGCTTTGGCGAGAATGGCGGCGCGATCGGCTGGCTGATCGGTGAAGAAAATCGCGGCCTCAA
>CANGOK010000293.1 GCA_947455285.1 Beijerinckiaceae bacterium
CTTCGCCGAAGACAACGAGACCCTGATCGCCGACCTCACCGAAGTCGGGCAGCGCTATGTGCTGGCGCAGGGCGGCAACGGCGGCTTCGGCAATCTGCATTTCACCACCTCCACCAATCGCGCGCCCCGCCGCGCCAATCCCGGCCTGCCGGGCATTGAGCGCACGGTCTGGCTGCGTCTGAAGCTCATCGCCGACGCGGGCCTCGTCGGCCTTCCCAATGCGGGCAAGTCGACCTTTCTCGCGAGCGTTTCGGCCGCCAAGCCGAAGATCGCTGATTATCCCTTCACAACGCTGCATCCCAACCTTGGCGTCGTGCGGGTCGATGAGCGCGAATTCGTGCTCGCCGACATTCCCGGCCTCATCGAAGGCGCTCACGAAGGCCACGGCCTTGGCGATCGCTTCCTTGGGCACGTCGAGCGTTGCCGCGTGCTGCTGCATCTCGTCGACGCCGGCTGCGAACACGCGGGCTCGGCCTATCGTGTCGTTCGCAACGAGCTTGAGGCTTATGGCGGCGGCATTTCGGAGAAGCCCGAAATCGTCGCGCTCTCGAAGGTCGACACCGTCGATCCCGATACGCTGAAACAGCAGCTTGAACGGTTGAAGCGCGCTGTGCGCTCTTACGGTCCGGTTGTGCCTGAAGGTGAGAAGCGTCGTCCGCCCATGCTCATTTCCGCCGCCGCCCATACAGGCGTGACGGACGCCCTGCGCGCGCTCGCTAGCGTCATCGACACCGCTAAGGCGGATGAGGACGGGAACAGCGCCGCGCCCTGGCAGCCCTGAGGACCATTCATTGAGCGCCACGCCTTCCCTCGCCTCGTTCCGCCGCATCGTCGTCAAGGTCGGCTCCTCGCTGCTGGTCGATCAAAGCGCGGGCGTGCTCAAGCGCGAGTGGCTGGAGGCTTTGGCTGACGATCTCGCTGAATTGCATCGGCGCGGAGCCGATGTGCTCGCGGTCTCCTCCGGCTCCATCGCGCTTGGGCGCACGGTGCTGAAGCTGCCCAAGGGTCCGTTGAAGCTCGAAGACAGTCAGGCGGCTGCGGCCGTGGGGCAGATCGAACTTGCGCGCACCTGGGCCGAGGCTTTGGGCGAGCGTGGCATGACCGCTGGTCAGATTCTCGTGACCCTGCACGACACCGAAGAACGCCGTCGTTATCTCAACGCGCGCGAGACCATCGGTCGCCTCCTTGAGATGCGCGCCGTGCCGGTCATCAATGAGAACGATACGGTGGCCACCACCGAAATTCGTTATGGCGACAATGATCGCCTTGCAGCCCGCGTCGCAACAATGGCTAGCGCTGATCTGCTGATCCTGCTCTCCGACATTGAAGGCCTTTATACAGCGCCTCCGAAGGATGATCCTTCGGCTGAACTCATCCCCGTCGTGCCGCGCATCACGTTCGAGATTGAGGCCATGGCGGGCGGCGCAGCGTCTGAACTTTCACGCGGGGGCATGCGCACCAAGATCGAGGCGGGCAAGATCGCCACGACCGGCGGCGCCCATATGGTCATCGCCGATGGACGCGTGCGCAATCCCATTCGCCGCATCGCCGAAGGCGCGCCCTGCACATGGTTCCTCACTCCTTCAACGCCTGTCACCGCGCGCAAGAAATGGATCGCGGGCTCGCTTGAGCCGCGCGGCACTGTGCATGTGGATGCTGGCGCGGCGCGCGCGCTCTTCTCGGGCAAGAGCCTTTTGTCGGCGGGCGTGACGCGCGTCGAAGGCAATTTCGACCGGGGCGATTGCGTGGTTCTGCGCGACCCATCAGGAGCCGAAATCGGCCGCGGCCTCGCCGCTTATGACGCTGGCGAAGCAGGCCAACTCGTCGGCCGCAACTCCCGCGACATCGAGGCCGTGCTTGGCGTGCCCGGCCGCGCAGAGATGATCCATCGCGATGATATGGCGCTGTCGGGGGAATAATCCCCCGCAGGCCTTTTTCCTTAGATAGCGCCCGACTTCATCTGCGCCGCGATATGTTCCGCCTGACGGATCGCGAGCGACACGATGGTCAGCGTCGGGTTTTCGGCGCCGCCGGTGGTGAAGACGCTGCCGTCAGAAACGAACAGATTCTTCACATCGTGGGTCTGACCGTAAGAGTTCACCACGCCATCGCGCGGCTTGGCGCTCATGCGGTTGGTGCCCAGATTATGCGTCGAAGGATAGGGCGGCGTGGGGAATGTGCGGATCGCGCCCACCGACTCATAAAGCGCCTTGCCCTGCTTGTAGGCGTGATTGCGCATGGCGATGTCGTTGGGGTGATCGTCGAAATGCACGTTGGCGACGGGCATTCCGTATTTGTCCTTCTGCTTGCTCAGTGTGATGCGGTTGGACTCCTGCGGCATGTCTTCGCCAACAAGCCACATGCCGGCCATCTTGGGATAATCGTCCATGGCGCTCGTGAAGCTGCGGCCCCAGCCGCCCGGATCAAGGAAGGCCGCCATGAAGGGAACGCCCAGCGACAGGGTCTCCATCTCATAGCCGCCGACAAAGCCGCGGCTCGGATCAAAGCGCGCCTCGTCGCGGATGATGCCCGCCATGGTCGTGCCGCGATACATATGCACGGGCTTCTCGAAGACCGCATAGACGGAGCCCGTCATATGCCGCATGTAGTTCCGCCCGACCTGCCCGGAGGAATTGGCGAGGCCGTTCGGGAATTTGGACGACTCCGAATTCAAGAGAATGCGCGGGCTCTCGATGGAATTGCCGGCGACCGCGACGATGCGCGCCTTCTGCCGCTGAATCTTGCCGTCCTTGTCAGCATAGATGACGCCGGTCACCTTGCCGTTCTTGTCATGCTCGATTTTGAGCACATGGCTTTGCGGACGCACTTCCAGCTTGCCGGTGGCCTCGCCATTCGGAATTTCCGTATAGAGCGTCGACCATTTCGCGCCCCATTTGCAGCCCTGAAAGCAAAAGCCCGTCTGCTTGCAGGAATTGCGTCCGTCTCGCTCGGCGGAATTGATGGCCATGTTGCCAGTGTGGCATTCCTTGTAGCCGAGCTTGTCGGCGCCGGCTTTCATGATCTTGAAATTGTTATTGCCGGGCAGACCTTCCCGACCGCCTGTGCGCGTCACGCCCATCTTTTCTTCGGCGCGGGCGTAATAGGGCTCAAGGTCGGCCAGCGTGAGGGGCCAGTCAAGGAGATTGGCGCCAGTGACCTTGCCATAGGTGGTCAGGGTCTTGAACTCATGCGGCTGAAAGCGGAGCGAGGCGCCGGCCCAGTGCGTGGTTGAGCCGCCGACCGCCTTCACGATCCAGGCGGGCAGATTGGGGAAGTTCTTGCCCAGTCGGAAGGAGCCCGAGGTCGTACGGTTATCGGTCCAGGCGAGCTGTGCGAAGCTCGCCCATTCGTCATTGATGAAATCAGTATATTCGTGGCGCTGGCCCGCCTCCAGAATCACCACATCGACGCCCTTCTGGGCGAGTTCGTTGCCGAGCGTGCCGCCGCCCGCGCCGGAACCGATGATGACGACGACGCGATCATCGTTCAGGTCATATTTCGCAACCATGTTCGTTCCCCAATTCGATTATTCGTTATGTCATGGAGGATGGTGTCGGACGCGCCGGCTCAGAGCCAGTCGATGTCGTTAAATCCGCGCTCGATATAGCCGCCCTTGGAGTAGGACTCGCCTTCGTAGCCGAGGACCGACCAGA
>CANGOK010000294.1 GCA_947455285.1 Beijerinckiaceae bacterium
CTCATGCGTCGCCATGTGGCCATGGGCGGTGAATTGACGAAGATCGAGATCGCGCGGGCTGACGGCGTTGGCCCGTTCCACGGCTGGCGCGCCGCCATGCCGGTCATGCAATGGTCCATCGTGAAGGAGAGCGTGTCATGAGCGCGCCTGCCGCCCTTGCGATTGGCGTTGGTTGTCGAAAGGGAGCCAGCAGCGCGGCCATCATTAGCCTTGTGCGCAGCGCGCTCGAACGCATCGCGCAAAGCGGCGCCAGCGCGCTCTTCACCACAGACGCCAAGAAGGGCGAAACGGGCCTAGAGGAAGCGGCCGCGACGCTTGATATGCCCCTGCATTTTCTAGGCGTCGATGCGCTGAAGGCTGTCGCGGCGGAGGCGCAGACGCATTCGCCGCGCGTCGAGGCTTTGTTCGGCGTGCCCTCGGTGGCTGAGACCGCCGCATTGGCGGGAGCGGGGCCGGGAGCGGTCTTGATCGTGCCGCGCATCAGCGGCGAGGGCGTCACCTGCGCCATCGCGCGCGCTGCAAGTGAAGGTGGCGCTGCATGACGGTTCATTTCATCGGCGCTGGTCCCGGCGCGCCAGACCTCATCACCCTGCGCGGCCGCGACCTCATCGCGCGGTGTCCCGTATGCCTTTATGCGGGCTCTCTTGTGCCGAAGGAAATTCTGGCTCACTGCCCGCCCGGCGCGCGCATCATCAACACTGCGGCCATGTCGCTGGAGGATATCGGCGCAGCCTTCGCCGAGGCGCATGAGCGAGGCGAGGATGTTGCGCGGCTCCATTCGGGCGATCTGTCGGTCTGGAGCGCCATGGGCGAGCAGATCCGGCTTCTGAAGGGCCTTGGCATCCCCTACACCATCACGCCCGGCGTGCCCTCTTTCGCCGCTGCGGCCGCGACGCTTGGCGTCGAGCTCACCTTGCCGGAGGTGGCGCAGTCCGTTGTGCTCACGCGCACCTCAGGCCGGGCGTCGTCCATGCCCGAGGGTGAGACCCTCGCCAATTTCGCGCGCACTGGCGCGGTGCTCGCGGTGCATCTGTCGATCCACACTCTGGAGCGGGTGGTTGCGGAGCTGATCCCCCATTATGGCGCCGATTGCCCCGCCGCCGTCGTTTATCGCGCGAGCTGGCCGGATGAGATGGCGATCCGTGCGCCGCTCGGCGCGCTCGCGGCAGAAGTGGCGGCGAACCCGGTGGAGCGCACGGCGCTGATCATGGTGGGCCGCTCGCTAGGTGATCCCGAGTTTCGCAACAGCGCCCTTTACGACGGCGATTATCAGCGCCGCTTCAGGACGCCAGGCTGGCGGGGAACCGGCGAATGAGCCCGTCAGGAAACGGGATGCGGCCCCTCGACCGCAATCACCTGGCCATGGCGATTGATGATGGCCACATCGAGCAGCGCGCCCGAGCCCTCAAGAACCTTCGCCGCCGTGCGCCAGCCGTGGCGGGCGACCTCAGTCGCAATATCGACGCCCGCCGCCGCGCAACGGTCCAGAACCTCGTTGGCGGTATTGGCGCTCGTTATTCCCCGCGCCAGATCTTCGGGCGCGCCAGCGTCCCGCACCCTCTGCGCCAGCCAGTCGAGATCGACCGCGCCGCGTTTCGAGTGAAGATCGAGCATGCCTTGCCCGAGCTTTGTCATCTTGGCGAAGCCGCCGCCCACGGTGATGCGGCGCACGGGATGCTGACGCAGATATTTGAGCATGCCGCCGACGAAATCGCCCATCTCGATCAGCGCCACATCGGGCATGCTGAAATGCGTCTGCAGGGCCTTTTCAGACGTGCTGCCGGTTGCGCCCACGAGGTGGTCGGCGCCGACCGCGCGCGCGACGTCTATGCCGCGATGGATCGAGCTGATCCAGGCTGCGCAGGAAAAGGGAATGACGACGCCCGTGGTTCCCAGAATGGAAAGGCCGCCGACGATGCCGAGGCGCCCGTTGAGGGTGCGTTCGGCGAGCTTCTCCCCATCCGCCACGCCGATTTCGATCTCAACATCCTGCGGCCCGCCAAGGGCCTCGGCGGCCTCTGCGATGGCATTGCGCATCATCTCTCGCGGAACGGGGTTGATGGCGGGTTCGCCGGGCTCCAGCGCAAGGCCCGGACGCGTGACGGTTCCAACCCCCTCGCCCGCCCTGAAGCGCACGCCTTCGCCAGCCTGCCCGAGGCGGACCGTCGCCATGATGAGCGCCCCGTGCGTGACGTCGGGATCATCGCCCGCATCCTTGATGACGCCGGCGCGGGCGAAGCCTTCGCCGTGTTCTGTGCATGCGAGCGCGAAGGCGGGTCGGGCGCCGTTGGGCAAGGCGATGCTGACGGGATCAGGAAAGACGCCGCGCACCAGCGCCTCATAGGCGGCGCGTGCGGCCGCCGTGGCGCAGGCGCCCGTCGTCCAGCCTCTGCGCAGTTGCGGCCTATCCTCGTCGCTCATGAGCGATTCCATAGCATGGAGGCTGCGCGATGACGATCCGGCACGGCGCGACCCCGGGGCTCGTCATCGCCGCCCCGCGCTCTTCCAGCGGCAAGACCACGGTGACGCTAGGACTGCTGCGCGCCTTCGCGCGAAGCGGCGTGCGGGTGCGGGGGTTGAAATGCGGGCCTGATTATATCGACCCCGCCTTTCATGCCGTGGCCGCGGGACGCTCCAGCCTCAACCTCGACGCCTGGGCCATGGAGCCCGAGCTGCAGGCGTCGCTCGCCGTTACGGCGGGCGAGGGGGCGGACCTCACGCTTTGCGAGGGCCTGATGGGCCTGTTCGATGGCGTGCCTGCGCCCGAAGGGCGGAGCGGCTCGTCCGTCGATATTGCAGCGGCGACGGGCTGGCCGGTTTTGCTTGTGCTCGACGTCAGCGGCCAGTCGCAATCGGCTGGCGCGGTCGTGCAGGGCTGCGTGACTTATGACCCGCGCATCTCCATTGCAGGCGTCATCCTCAACAAGGTCGGCAGCGAGCGGCATCGGCGGCTCGTCACTGACGCCATCGCACGCACGGGCGTGCCGGTGCTGGGCTCCATTCCTCGCGATGGGAACGTCACGCTGCCCGAGCGCCATCTTGGGCTGGTGCAAGCGGGCGAGACGGCTGGGTTGGACGCCATTCTTGAGCGTATGGCCGATCTCGTGGAAGCCCATGTGGATATCGCCGCAGTCCGCGCCGCTGCGCGCGCGCCTCTCGCCGCCGCGAACCATTCGGGCCTCGCCCTGCCGCCGCCGGGGCAGCGCATCGCCCTCGCCCGAGATGTCGCTTTCTCGTTTGTCTACGCCCATCATCTTGAGGGCTGGCGCAGCGCCGGGGCGGAAGTGGTTCCCTTTTCGCCATTGGCCGATGAGGCGCCCGCCTCGGATTGCGATGTCTGCTGGCTGCCCGGCGGTTATCCCGAACTGCATGCGGAACGTCTTTCAAAGTCGCAGAATTTCGTGTCCGGTCTTCGCGCCTTCGCGCAGACGAAGCCCATCCACGGCGAATGCGGGGGCTATATGACCCTCGGCGCCAGCATAACCGATGCCTCGGGCGCCGAATGGCCGATGGCCGGGTTGCTGGATGTGAAGACCAGCTTTGCGACGCGCAAGATGAATCTCGGTTATCGGGATGTGGTCCTGCTGCAGGACAGCTGCCTCGGCGCGCGCGGCGCACGCTTGCGCGGACATGAATTCCACTATGCGAC
>CANGOK010000295.1 GCA_947455285.1 Beijerinckiaceae bacterium
AACGTCGGCAAGTCGACCCTCTTCAACGCGCTCACCCAGACGGCGGCGGCGCAGGCGGCGAATTATCCGTTCTGCACCATCGAGCCGAACGTGGGCGACGTGGCCGTGCCTGACGTGCGCCTTGAGGCGCTGGCCGGGATCGCAGGCTCGAAAGAGATCATCCCGACCCGCCTCACCTTCGTCGATATCGCGGGCCTCGTGCGCGGCGCCTCGCGGGGCGAGGGCCTCGGCAACCAGTTCCTCGCCAATATCCGCGAGTGCGACGCCATCGCCCATGTGGTGCGCTGCTTTGAAGATTCCGACATCACCCATGTCGAAGGCAAGATCGACCCGGTGAACGACATCGAGACCATCGAGACCGAGCTGATGCTGGCCGATCTCGAAAGCCTCGAGAAGCGCATCGTGCCCCTCGAAAAGAAGGCCAAGGGCGGCGACAAGGAGGCGAAGGAGCTCTTCGACCTCATGTCGCGCTGCCTCGTGCCCCTGCGCGAAGGCAAGCCCGCCCGCATGGCGGACATCAGCGCTGACGAGCGCAAGGCCTTTGCGGGGCTTGGCCTGCTGTCGTCAAAGCCCGTGCTCTATGTCTGCAATGTCGAAGAAAGCGCGGCCGATCAGGGCAACGCATTCTCCGACAAGGTGAAAGAGCGCGCCGCTAGCGAAGGCGCCGTGGCCGTGGTCGTCTCCGCCAAGATCGAGAGCGAGATCGCGGTGCTGCCGCTCGAAGACCAGAAGGATTATCTCGACGCCGTCGGCCTCGCAGAGCCCGGCCTCAACCGCGTCATTCGCGCTGGCTATCAGCTGCTGCATCTCGTGACCTATTTCACCGTCGGCCCGAAAGAAGCTCGCGCCTGGACCATCGAGAAGGGCACGCGCGCCCCGGCGGCCGCTGGCGTCATCCACACGGATTTCGAGAAGGGCTTCATCCGCGCCGAAACCATCGCCTATGGCGACTATGTCGCTCACAAGGGCGAGACCGGCGCGCGCGAGGCTGGCAAGTTCCGCCTCGAAGGCAAGGAATATGTGGTGCAGGACGGCGACGTCTTGCATTTCCGCTTCGCCAACTGACGCAGCTATCGCAAAGCTCGGGAATAAGGCATTGTCCCACCGATCTATCGGAGGGAAAGCCCTGATGCGTCCGCTCAACAAAGCTCTGGCAGTTCTTGCGCTGCTCGTACCAGGTCCCGCGCTGGCGCAGAGCTGGCCGGACCACGCGATCCGCCTCGTCGTCCCCTTCCCCGCAGGCGGGCCAACCGACATCATCGCGCGCGTGGTCGGGCAGGCCATGACCGATGCGTTGGGCCAGCCCGTGGTGATCGACAATCGCGGTGGTGCTGGCGGCGTCACGGGCACAGATCAGGTCGCCCGCGCCGCGCCCGACGGTTATACGCTGGCGCTGTCGAGCGCGGGGGCGCTGTCTATCTCTCCGTCGCTGCAGCGCATGCCCTATAATTCCACGAAGGACCTCGCGCCGATCACGCTCGTCGCCAAGGTGCCGGAACTGCTGGTCGTGCCTGCGACCTCATCCGCCAAATCGCTCGAAGACTTCATCGCCGCCGCGAAAACCAAGCACGGCGCGTTCAACTTCGCCTCCACCGGCCCGGGCGGCATGCCTCATCTCGCCGCCGAACTTTTGAAGGCGACAGCGAAGATAGACATGGTCCATGTGCCTTATAGCGGCGCGGCCCCCGCCGTGACCGACCTTCTGGGCGCGCGGACGGAAATGATGTTCGCCGACATTCCCGTTCTGTTGCCCCATGTGAAGGCGGGAACCCTGCGGCCTCTTGCTGTCGGCAGCGCCCAGCGCGTGCCCATGCTGCCTGATGTGCCGACCACAGCCGAAAAGGGCCTGCCGGCCGTCGAAGCTGAGAACTGGTATGGCGTCGTTGCGCCCGCCGCGACCCCGCCCGCCATCGTGGCGAAGATCAACGCCACGATTGTCGCCGCCCTGCGCTCGCCAGAGGTTCGCGAAAAGCTGGTGCCCATCGGCGCCATTCTCGTCGGAAACACGCCTGAGGAGTTCAAGGCCTACATCATTTCAGAAGAAAAGAAGTGGGCGGAAGTGGTGCGCGTTTCGGGCGCCAAACTTGAGTAACCTTTTTAGGCGAGGTTGACGAACGAGCCTCAACTCTATTCCCTACAGCGATGGCCATGTTGAGTTCCAAAACCAATCCGCGCTGGGCGCTCCCCAACCTCCTGACCTATGGCCGGGTCGTGGCGGTGCCGATTGTGGTCGGCCTGATGTTCTGGCCTGAGGAATATTGGACTCGCTGGACAGCGCTCGGCATCTACGCCATCGCGGCCATCACCGATTTCTTCGATGGCTATCTGGCGCGCATCTGGTCCCAGCAATCGGCGCTGGGGCGCATGCTCGACCCGATCGCTGACAAGCTGCTGGTCTCGGCCTGCCTGATGATGCTGGTGGCCAACCATGACATTTCCGGCGTCGCCATCTGGGCCGCCATCGTGATCCTGTGCCGCGAGATTCTCGTTTCTGGCATGCGGGAATTTCTCGCCGAGCTTCGCGTCGGCCTGCCAGTCTCCACCGTCGCGAAATGGAAGACCACTGTGCAGCTGCTGGCGCTGGGCTTTCTCATCGTCGGCCCGGCAGGCGAAGAAGTGTTGCCGGGCAATATAAAAATCGGCACGACGCTGCTCTGGATATCCGCCATCCTGACGCTTTATACCGGCTGGGACTATATGAGAGCCGGCATGAAATACGTCGAGGATTGAGCATGAAGGCCGTTTACTTCGCTTGGGTGCGCGAGCGCATAGGCAAGACCGAAGAAGAGATTTCGCCGCCCGCAGATGTGCGCACCGCAGGCGACCTCATCGTCTGGCTCTCCGCGCAGGGCGAGGAATACGCCTACGCTTTCGAAAACCCCAAGGTGATCCGCGTGGCGCTCGACCGCGCCCATGTGAAGCACGACGCTCCGCTTGGGGACGCGCGCGAGGCGGCCTTTTTCCCGCCCATGACCGGGGGCTGACGTGACGCCCACCGTACGCGTGCAGGCCGAAGATTTCGACGCCGCCGCAGAGGCGGCACGGCTGACGCAAAGCCGCACCGACATCGGCGCAGTCGTGACCTTCGCCGGCCTGTGCCGCGATGAGGGCGGGCGCCTCGCGGCGCTGGAGCTCGAGCATTATCCGGGCATGGCCGAGGAAGAGATCGGCCGCGTCGTCGCGCAGGCTGCGGCCCGCTGGCCCCTGCAAGGCCTCACCGTGATCCATCGCTACGGCAAGATCGCGCCCGGCGCCCAGATCGTGCTGGTCGTCACCGCCTCCAGCCACCGCGTCGCCGCCTTCGAGGCCGCCACCTTCCTGATGGACTACCTCAAGACCCGCGCGCCCTTTTGGAAGAAGGAGCACCACAAGGACGGAACGTCCGGCGATTGGGTTGAGGCGAAGGACGAGGATGACGCCGCTGCGGAGCGGTGGGTCGGATAAGTTTGGCCGAATGGCCTCTTGATTTTTAGTATCTATTTTGGTACAAATGAGGCCGATTATGAAACGGCTTCCGGCTGCGTTTTATGCCTTGCCATCAGGACGTGAGCCCGTCCGCGAATGGCTCAGAGAACTCGATCCCGACGACCGCAAAGTCATCGGCGAGGACATCAAAGACGTCGAATACGCTTGGCCCATT
>CANGOK010000296.1 GCA_947455285.1 Beijerinckiaceae bacterium
ACGCCATCGGCGCGCAGGACGAAGCCCGATTTGATCAACGCCTTTTGCACAGCCGCCACGCGCGCAGGCGGCGCCGCAGGCTCAACGATGCCCTCGCCGGAGATCAAGGCGCCAATCGGATCTTTCTTCGAAGCGGTCGGCGCGCGCGCAGTGACAGGCGCTGGCTCGACGGCTCGCTGCTGCGCCAAAGGCTCAGCCACGCGCGGCGCAACCGCAGGCGCGACAGGCGCCGCCGCAGATGCGCTCGCCGGCCGAGGCGCTGGCATGGGAGGCGCCACGGGCTTCACCGCCGCCACATTCGCCGGACCGCTGAACAAAGGCGCAGGGTGGCGCGCGGTCTGGAATAGAATCGCATTGAGCACGATGCCCGTCAACAAGCCCGCTCCGACAACGCCGACGAAGGTGCGGCCGGGGCGACGCATGATAAAGGCGAGGGGCAAGCGGAAGGCGCGCTTGCGCCCGGGAAGATTCGCCTTTTGCGCAGGTTTGGCCGCGCGCGGCTTGCGACGCGGCTCTTCGGCGAGGACGAAATCAAGATCGGATCGAGCGAGAGCTTCACGCAACTTTCTTCACCTTCGAAACAGGGCCGAGGGGCTCTATCTGAACAGAATTGGGAACGACATCGATGGTTGCGCTAGCGCGTTTTTGCGACGCCGCGCCGCCATCGATCGGCAGCATCACCTTCACGCTGGTGCCCTGCCCCAGCGCGCTGGCGATGGAAATGGCGCCGCCATGCAGACCAACAAGACCACGAACGACCGAAAGCCCGAGGCCAGTGCCTTCTCCACTGCTCGCGCTCTTGGCGCCCGATTGGAAGAAGGCGTCGCCCAGCCTTGGCAGATCGGTTTGCTTCACGCCAACGCCGGTGTCCACGACTTCGATGGCGAGCGAACGACCTTCAAGGCGGGCGGTGACGCGCACCAATCCACCGGCCGGCGTGAACTTCACTGCGTTGGACAGCAAGTTGATGAGAATCTGTTTGCAAGCGCGCTCATCGGCGATCAGCCGCGGCAGATTGGTCGCGCAATCACGCTCGAGCTGCAGGCCCGATTGCTCGGCCTTGAGCTTGATCATGTCGCAGCAGGCTTCGATCATGGGCGCGACATCGATGGCTTCGCTCTCGATCTCAAAGCAGCCCGCCTCAATCTTCGACATATCGAGAATGGCGTTGACCACGGAGAGAAGATGCTGGCCGGATGAATGGATGATCCCCGCATATTCACGCCGCCGCATCACGGCGTCGGGCACGATGGTCTCGCTCGCCAGAACTTCCGAAAAGCCGATGATCGCGTTAAGGGGCGTACGCAATTCATGGCTGAGATTGGCGAGGAAACGATCCTTCGAAGCGTTTGCGCGATCCGCCGCCGCCAGCGCTTCTTCTCGGCCCTGTTCGGCCTGTTTTTCGCGCGAGATGTCGCGCAGGATCGACGTCACGCAAGCGCCATCCGCATCGCTCGCGCCCTGCCCTTCAATCACAAGGCGCCGCGCGCGAATCTCAACCCAGCGGAAAATGGGCTCTGCGTAAGTTAGATTGTCGCCAGACATAGAGCCGATGCGCAGGCGAAATTCCGCCCGCACCGTGGCCACGCCATTGCGCGCATCGGACAAGGCCTTGAGAAAGGCCGGACGATCCTGCACGAAGATGCGCTCGAATAGCCCGCGCCCCCTTAGATCGCGTGCGCGCAGTTGAAAATGCGTCTCACTTTCGGGGCTCACATAAAGCACGAGGCCATTGGCGTCATGGCGCAGCAGGGGATCGCCAAGAGCGCCCGCCAGTGATGCGAAGCGCGCGTCGCCAAGCTCGCGCCTGCGCTCCCCGCTCGTCTCGGCGGCGTTCGCCCCAAAGGCCGCGGCTCCGGCGCAGATGAGGCCCAGCGCCGCATAAAAAGCATTTAGCCCCAGCGCATCCGAGACATCGGCAGGAATGAAGCCTGCGGCGACGCCAGAAACGATAAAGGTCAGAGCGGAGATCGACCCTACGCTTGCGAGGCCAACGAGTCGGGCCGAGCGCGAGAAGATCGCCTGCATGGGCGCCAGCGCCAACCAGATGAGCGCTGCGCCCGACAAACCGCCGAGGCCGAAGGAGATTGTGAAGCCGACGAGAACGCAGCCGACGGCGCAAAGAGCATGCGCGGCCATAAGATGACCGGTGCGCGACAAGAGCGCGACGCTCGCGAGCGGCGCCAGCGCCAGCAGAAAGACCAAAGTTTCCCAAAGAGCGGGCGCGCCGCGCAGGGCGAGATAGGGTGGCGCAAGAACGGCGATGCTCAGCGCGACGAGCAGGCGGGCGCGGATGAAGGCCGACTGGCGCTCCATTTCCGCAGGACAGGCTTGGGCGGCCTCATGGACCCAGCCCGCAATCCTGTCGCCTATGCCACACAGGTTACGCACGAAACGCTACTCCAAAGTCGGCGCAACACACCGACCATCACAGGCTGACCGTCGCATCGGGGTCTTAACGAGCCCTAACCGAAAGCCTCCTGCGGGGCTCCAAAAAGCCCAAAGAACCGCTTCTGGCGCCTGTTTCGCGGGGAATGGTTTAAGAGGGGTTGCGCAAGGAGGTGAACGAAAGGTGAAGGCTCAGGGCCCAGCCTTGGTAACCTTTTGCTGCGGTTTGGCTGCTAGGATCGGGCAAGTTAAGTGGATGGCGTACCATGTTCTTCTTGATTCGCTGTGTATTCTGGCTCGGGCTCACCTTCGCGATGATGGAATGGCCTGACGGGCCTTCGCCCACGCCCGATCCTGTGGCGCTGGCGCGGGATGCCGCAGACTCCGCCGGCAAGGAAGTCGCCTCGCGTTGCGTCGCCGATCCCCAAGCCTGTCTTGAAAACGCACGCAAGATCGAAGCTTTGCGCGAATCCGTCGCCCGCGCGGCCCGCTGAGCCAGAAGGCTGGCGTAGCGACGCGCCATAGCCCATATAGAGACCGTTCCAAACCGGTCAGGACTCCATGACTTCCATCGCCGACATCATCGCGGACTTCGATCTTCTCGACGAATGGGAGGATCGCTACCGCTATCTCATCGAGCTTGGCCGCAAACTGGAGCCACTGCCGGAAGAGGCGCACACGGACGAGAACAAAGTTAAGGGCTGCGCGAGCCAGGTCTGGGTCGAAACCCGCATCGACCGATCCGGCCCGCGGCCGGTGCTGACCTTTCGCGGCGACAGCGACGCTCATATCGTCCGCGGCCTGGTCTGTCTGGTCCTAACCCTTTATTCCAATCGCCCGGCCGATGAGATAGCCGGGATCGACGCAATGGATCTCTTCTCGCAGCTGGACCTCACCGGCCATCTCACCCCGCAACGCTCGAATGGGGTGCGCGCCATGGTGGAGCGCATCAAGCATGACGCGCGACAGGCGTTGCAGTCCGCCTGATCAAAGCGCCGCAAGTAGTTCCGGTCTATAATCGCTAGCACCCCAATGGCGCAGGCTGGCGCTGCCCCTGCCGCGCGCGACAGGTTCGATATGATAATGGCGGCAGAGTTGGCGCAAGGCGAGGCCAAGCACCAGCTTGCCTGATCTTGCCGGCCATCCGCGCTCGCGCTCGATGGTCTCAAGCCCCTTCAGAAAGCCGCAGATATCAATGAGCAGGCCTGAAAGGTCCGGGCCTACCGCGTCCAG
>CANGOK010000297.1 GCA_947455285.1 Beijerinckiaceae bacterium
CCGTCGTCGCATTTACGAAGGCAAGGCCAAAGTCCTCTATGAGGGCCCCGAGCCTGGCACCCTCATCCAGCACTTCAAGGATGACGCCACCGCCTTCAACGCCAAGAAGCATGAAGTCATTGAGGGCAAAGGTGTCCTGAATAACCGGATTTCCGAGTTCGTGTTCCAGCACCTGAACGAAATCGGCGTTCCCACCCATTTCATCCGCCGCCTGAACATGCGTGAGCAGCTGATCCGTGAAGTGGAGATCATTCCGCTCGAGGTCGTGGTGCGCAATGTGGCGGCTGGCTCGCTTTCGACGCGCCTTGGCATGGAAGAAGGCAAGCAACTGCCTCGCTCCATCATCGAATTTTATTACAAGAACGATGCGCTCAATGACCCCATGGTGTCGGAAGAGCATATCACCGCCTTCGGCTGGGCGACGCCCCAGGAGATCGACGACATCATGGCGCTGGCCATTCGCGTCAATGATTTCCTCTGCGGCCTGTTCCTTGGCGTCGGCATCCGTCTGGTCGATTTCAAGATGGAATGCGGCCGTATGTGGGAAGGCGAGATGATGCGCATCGTCGTCGCCGATGAGATCTCCCCGGACTCCTGCCGCCTGTGGGACATCAAGTCGAACGACAAGCTCGACAAGGACCGTTTCCGTCGCGATATGGGCGGATTGGTCGAGGCCTATTCCGAGGTCGCGCGTCGCCTTGGCATCATGCAGGAAAACGAGCCCCCGCGTTCCGGCGGCCCCAAGCTCGTCCAGTAATCAACAAGGCGGCGGACGGGTTCCGCCGCTTTCTCCTGTCCCGCTTGCGAGAGACCAAAAGATGAAAGCCCGCGTCACCGTCACCCTGAAGAACGGCGTTCTTGACCCGCAGGGGAAGGCCATTGAAGGCGCCCTGCGCGCTCTCGATGTGGAGGGCGTCACCAGCGTCCGTCAGGGCAAGGTCTTCGACATCGAGATCGACACGGTCGACCGCGCGCAAGCAGAGGCGGCTCTGAAGGCGGCGAGCGAGAAACTGCTCGCCAATATGGTCGTTGAGAACTACCGCGTCGAGATTCTCTGAGGCGCCCATGAAAGCCGCTGTCCTACTCTTCCCTGGCCTCAATCGCGAAGGCGACGCCATGCGCGCGCTGGAGCAGGCGTCCGGCCACAAGCCCACCCTCGTCTGGCATGCCGAGCATGAATTGCCCGCGGGCACTGATCTTGTGCTTGTGCCCGGCGGCTTCAGCTATGGCGATTATCTGCGTTGCGGCGCCATCGCCGGCCGCGCCAACATCATGGACGCCGTACGCGCCCATGCCGCGCGTGGCGGTCTCGTGGTCGGCATCTGCAACGGGTTCCAGATCCTTTGTGAGAGCGGCCTTCTGCCGGGCGTCCTCATGCGCAACCGCGACCTGCGCTTCATCTGCAAGATGCAGCATCTGACGGTTGAGCGCGCCGATACGTCCTTCACCAAGGCCTATTCGAAGGGGCAGGTGATCAAGGTCGCCATCGCTCATGGCGAAGGCAATTACGAGGCTGACGAAGAGACGATCCGCCGTCTCGAAGGCGAGGGCCGCGTGGCCTTCCGTTATTGCGATGAGAAGGGCCGTGTGGGCGGCGCCGCCAATCCCAATGGCTCCACCAATGACATCGCAGGCATCTATTCCGAGAAGCTGAATGTGCTCGGCATGATGCCTCATCCTGAGAATCTGATCGATCCGCTGGTCGGCGGCATTGATGGGCGGGGACTTTTTGAGAGCATGGCTCTTTTCAAGAGCGCCGCCTGATCGTTGATTTCCAGCTAAGCGAAATAAAAAGGCCCCCGAGCGATCGGGGGCCTTTCGTTTGATCGAGTCGGGGGGGGGGAGAACCGATCAGAAGCGATAGGTGACGCCGGCGCCGATCAGCCAGGGATCGATGCGCAGGTTGCCGGTGAGGCCGGTCGCGGTGACGTCGGGGCGCAGCCACAGCTTCTTCACATCAACGTTCAGGCCCCAATTGGCGTCGAGCATGTAGTCGAAGCCGGCCTGCAGGGCGACGCCCGGGGCGCTCTTGATTTTCAGATTCGTCGCCGCGCCATCCTTCGTGTTGAGAAAGAAGGTGTAGTTCGCGCCAGCGCCGACATAGGGCTGGAACGCGCCGAAGTCGGTGAAATGATACTGCATGGTTAGGGTCGGCGGCAGGAGTGTTGATTTCCCGACTTGCGCGCCTGCGATGATGCCCTTCGCGCCAGTGACGGTATGAGGCGTCACGCCGAGGATGAGTTCAGCGGCTATGTTCTTCGTGAAGTAATAGCTGATGTCGAGTTCCGGCACGACCGAATTGCTGATCTTGGCGTCCACCGCAGCTTGGTCGAGGCTGAGGGAGCCATCTGGCACGACCGTCAGGGCGCGCAGGCGAATCTGCCAAGGGCTGGCGGCCTGCGTTGCGAGAGTTGGGGCCTTGGTGCGCGAGGGAAGGTCGGCGGCCAGAGCGGGCGCAGCGACGGCGCTCAGAATGGTGGCGGCGATGAGCGACGCGCGCAGGGAGGTAGTCATAATTTCAGTCCTTTTCGATCTCGTCCTTAGGGGCGATGTCGAACCTTGGGCTTCGCCGCGCTCACAGGTTTTGATCTATCTCAAGGGGACAAGCTAAAGCTGGACCGTGTGGCCATGTTGTCACAGGCCCGAATCCGGGCGGTATTTTGAAATTAGACACACATGAGTGGTCCTGATGGTCGCTATGGGCTTCCGCCCCATCGCGATTTATGCGACTTGGGGGGCTGATCCCCGCACCTATCAGAGGGCATTCGCCTTGCTGCGCAACGAACCCCCGATCACCCCGGCGCTGGTCGCCGAACATGGCCTCAAGCCCGATGAATACGAGCGTATTCTCAAGCTGATCGGCCGCGAGCCGACTTTCACCGAGCTTGGCATCTTCTCGGCCATGTGGAACGAGCACTGTTCCTACAAGAGCTCGCGCCTGCATCTGCGCAAATTGCCGACCAAGGCGCCCTGGGTCATTCAGGGGCCGGGCGAAAACGCTGGCGTCATCGACATTGGCGACGGGCTGGCCTGCGTCTTCAAAATGGAAAGCCACAACCATCCGTCCTTCATCGAGCCCTATCAGGGCGCGGCGACGGGCGTCGGCGGCATTCTGCGCGACGTCTTCACCATGGGCGCGCGCCCCATCGCCTGCCTCAACCTGCTGCGCTTCGGCTCGCCCGATCATCAAAAGACCCGGCATCTCGTGTCCGGCGTGGTCGCGGGCATCGGCGGCTACGGCAATTCATTCGGTGTGCCGACCGTCGGCGGCTCGGTGAACTTCCACACGCGCTATGACGGGAACATCCTCGTCAACGCCATGGCGGTCGGCATCGCGCGCGCTGATTCGATCTTCTACGCCAAGGCGACCGGGGTGGGTCGTCCCATCGTCTATCTCGGCTCCAAGACGGGCCGCGACGGCATCCATGGCGCCACCATGGCTTCGGCCAGCTTCGAGGCGGATGCGGAAGAGAAGCGCCCCACCGTTCAGGTCGGCGATCCCTTCTCCGAAAAGCTGCTGCTGGAAGCCTGCCTCGAAATCATGGGCAAGGGCTGCGTCATCGCCATTCAGGACATGGGCGCCGC
>CANGOK010000298.1 GCA_947455285.1 Beijerinckiaceae bacterium
ATTGGGTTTGCTGGCGCCCGCGTCATCGAGCAGACGATCCGCGAGCGCTTGCCCGAGGGCTTCCAGCGCGCCGAATATCTCAGGGATCACGGCATGGTGGATATGGTCGTGCCGCGCGGCGAAATGCGCGCGACGCTGGCCCGCCTGTGCAGCCTCCTCACCAATACGCCCCCTGCGGCTTAAGGCATATGACCGGATCCGATCTGATCCTTGAGCGGATGCTGGCGCTGCATCCCAAGAAGATCGATTTGTCTCTGGGGCGGCTCGAACAACTTCTGGCGCGCCTCGGCGATCCCCACCTCAAACTGCCGCCGGTGATCCATGTCGCCGGCACCAATGGCAAGGGCTCGACGGTCGCTTTCATGCGCGCCGTGCTGGAAGCCGCCGGGCGCAAGGTTCACGTCTATACGTCGCCGCATCTCGTGCGTTTCCACGAGCGCATCCGCCTCGCCGGACGTCTCGTGGAAGAGGCGCAGCTCGTCGCCGCGCTCGAACAATGCGAGCGGGTCAACGACGGCGCCCCCATCACCCTCTTTGAAATGACCACTGCGGTCGCTTTCAAACTGTTCCACGAGACGCCGGCCGATGTGCTGCTGCTGGAAGTCGGCCTTGGCGGTCGATTCGACGCCACCAATGTGATCGCGGCGCCTGCGCTCAGCGTCATCACGCCGGTCTCGATGGATCATCCCGAGTTTCTCGGCTCGACTCTGGCGGGCATCGCTTTCGAGAAGGCGGGCATCATCAAGCCGCGCGTTCCCGTTGTCGTCGCCACGCAGGAGGACGAGGCCCGCGCCGTCATCGAGCGTCAGGCTGAAAAGCTGCGCGCCCCCATCCAGATCGGCGGTCAGGATTTCACCGGTCGCGAGGAGCGCGGGCGCCTCGTCTATCAGGACGAGACGGGCCTGCTCGACCTGCCGCTTCCACGGCTTGCAGGCCGCCACCAGATCGGCAACGCCGCGACAGCCATCGCGGCCCTGCGCCAGTTCGATCCTTCGCTTCCCGAAGCCGCCTTTGAGGCAGGCATGGGGCGGGTGGACTGGCCCGCCCGCTTGCAGCGCCTCGCTTCCGGCCCCCTCGCCGACCTCGCCCCGCAAGGCGCGGAGGTCTGGCTTGATGGCGGGCATAATGTCGCCGGCGGACGAGTGCTTGGCGAGGCCATGGCCGATCTTGAGGCGCGGGCGCCCCGGCCGCTCGTCATCATCTGCGGCACGCTTGCGACCAAGGATACGGCGGGATTCCTCTCTGCTTTTCAGGGTCTGGCGAAGCATGTCTTCGCCGTGCCGATCCCCGGCGAACATGCGGGACGCCCGCCGCAGGAGGTCGCCGCCGCAGCAGTTACGGCAGGCCTTTCCGCCGAATGCGCCGATGGCGTCGCCGATGCGCTGCAAAGGATCGCGGCGCAGGCATGGGCCACGTCGCCGCGCATCCTGATCACCGGCTCGCTTTACCTTGCGGGTCAGGTGCTCGAGGCCAATGGAACGCCCCTCGCCTGAACGCCAGCAAAGCTCGCGTTTGAAAGCTTGGAGGACGCTCGCGTGAGGATGGCGCTTGAGCGCGCGCCGCATTAAGGTCCGGCTCTGTTTTGCCGGACCGGATTCCATGAGCCTCACCCATCGCAATGTTCAGCCAGGCGACCACGTCTTTCTCGTCGATGGATCGAACTTCATCTTCCGTGCCTATTTCCAGTCGATCCGGCAGGACCAGAAATACAATTACCGTACGGATCGGCTGCCGACCGGCGCCGTGCGCCTCTTTTGCACCAAGCTGTTCCAGTTCATTCGCGAGGGGGCGGCGGGCATCAAGCCGACGCATCTCGCCATCATCTTCGACAAGTCGGAGAATTCCTTCCGCAAGGAGCTTTACCCCGCCTACAAGGGCAACCGCAGCCACCCGCCCGAAGACCTCGTGCCCCAGTTCCCGCTCATGCGTCAGGCGGTGCGGGCTTTCGGGCTGATCCCCGTCGAGCAGGATCGTTACGAGGCCGACGACCTCATCGCCACCTATGCTCGGCATGCGCGCGAGCGCGGCGCCGATGTGCTGATCATCTCCGCCGACAAGGACCTGATGCAGCTGATCGGCCCGGGCGTCGCCATGTTCGATCCCGCCTCCGGCGCACGCGAGGAGCGGCGCATCGGTGAGGCCGAGGTGGTCGATTATTTCGGTGTGCCGCCGGGCAAGGTGGTGGATGTGCAGGCGCTCGCTGGCGATTCCACAGACAATGTGCCGGGCGCGCCGGGCATCGGCATCAAGACCGCCGCGCAGCTCATCAATGAATATGGCGATCTCGATTCCTTGCTCGCTCGCGCAGGCGAGATCAAACAGCCCAAGCGTCGCGAGACCCTAACCAACCCCGAGATTGTCGAACTGGTGCGCGTGTCGCGCCAGCTCGTGAACCTTTGCACCGATGTGGAAGCCGAAGTTCCTCTCGACGATCTTGGCCTGCACGAGCCAGACCCGCGTGAACTCATCGCCTTCCTCAAGGCGATGGAATTCACCACGATCACGCGCCGCGCCGCGGAAATCTACGAGATGGACGCCGCCGAAATCGATCCCGATCCCGCGCTCCTCGGCCCCGGCGGCTGGCGCCAGCGCAATGGCGAGGTGCGCGAGGCCCCGCTTGCGGTCGAGAGTGCTGAAGCTGCGCCCACTGCGGCTGTCGATGGTCTTTCAGGGCCGGCTGCGCTCGCCGCCGCGCGCGCCGCGCAGGCGCGCGCCCAGACGATCGACCGTTCGCAATATGTCACGATCGACACGATGGAGGCGCTCGACGCTGTCATCGCCGCCGCACATGAGGCGGGCGTGGTTGCGGTGGACACCGAGACCTCATCGCTTGATCCTCTCACCACCGATCTCGTCGGTGTGTCGCTCTCCTGCGCGCCGGGTCATGGATGCTATATTCCACTCGGCCATAAAACCGATGGCGCGGGCGATCTCTTTGGCGGGGACGCCTTGGCGCCGGGGCAATTGCCGCTCAATGCCGTCATCGAACGGCTGCGGCCCCTGCTTGAAGCGCGCGGCGTATTGAAGGTTCTCCAGAACGCCAAGTTCGACTGGACCGTGTTTAGCCAGTATGGCGTCGAGATGGCGCCGACCGATGACACGATGCTCATGTCTTATGTGCTGGACGCCGGACGCAATGGTCACGGCATGGACGAGCTTTCCGAGCGTCACCTCGCCCACAAGACCATAGCCTTTGGCGATGTGGCGGGACGCGGCAAGACCTTCGTCGGCTTCGCCCGCGTGCCCATCGACAAGGCCACTGAATATGCCGCCGAAGACGCAGATGTGACGATGCGCCTGTGGCGTGTGCTCAAGCCGCGTCTTGCTGCTGAACATATGACGGCCGTCTATGAAGGCCTTGAGCGCCCAATGCCTGAAGTGCTAGCGCGCATGGAGGGACGCGGCATCGCCATTGATCGCCAGATCCTCTCGCGCCTGTCGGGCGATTTCGCCCAGTCCATGGCGCGTCATGAGGCCGAGATTTACGAGCTTGCGGGCGAGAGCTTCAACCTTGGCTC
>CANGOK010000299.1 GCA_947455285.1 Beijerinckiaceae bacterium
CCGGAAGTCCATCTCCATGCGCACGGAGCGGGCGAGGGTCTCCACCACCTCCACCATGCGCAGGCGCCGCGCTTCGGCGAAATGGCGCTCAGCGTAGCGCGCGGCGAAGAACATGTCGGAGAGATCGCGCGCGAAACGGCCTTCAACGCCGGGGCGCAGAATCTTCACGGCGACATCGTGTTCGCCATGTTCATCGCGCACCCGGGCCTTGTGCACCTGCGCGATGGAGGCGGCCGCCACGGGCTCGCTGAGCTCCACAAAAACCTCATCGAGAGGACGCCCAAAAGCCTCTTCGATGGTCTTCACCGCAATGGCGCGCCCAAAGGGCGCCATGCGATCCTGCAAGGCCTCAAGATCGCGCACGACATTGGGGCCCACCACGTCGGGGCGCGTGGCGAGGAATTGTCCGAGCTTCACATAGGAAGGCCCGAGCCGCGCGATGGCCACAGCGAGGCGGCTGGTCCCCGTCTTCACGTCGCGTCTTGCGATCAGCCTTGCGATGGCGAGGCCGGGGCGCGCCTGCGGGGGCGCCAACGCAGGATCAACGTTCGAAAAAACGCCTTCACGCGCAAGCACATAGCCAGCATGAGCAAGGCGCAGGATATGGAAGAGGGAACCGATCACAGGGGGCCTTACAACTTCCAGCCGGAATGGATGGCGACGACGCCGCCGGTCAGCCGCGTGAAGGATGCGCGGGCGAAACCGGCGTCCTCGATCATGTCGCGGAAGGTCGGAGCATCCGGAAACTTGCGAATGGATTCGACGAGATAGCGATAGGGCGCGCCATCCCCCGTCACCACCTTGCCGATGGCCGGAATGGCGGTGAAGGAATAGGCCTCGTAGATGCGATCAAGCAGCGGAATGTCGACAGCCGAAAATTCAAGGCAAAGGAACCGCCCGCCGCGCTTGAGCACCCGGCGCGCCTCGCGCAGGGCCTTGTCGATGCGCGGCACGTTGCGGATGCCGAAGGCGATCGTATAGGCGTCGAAGGAATTGTCCGGCAGGTCGAGTTCTTCGGCGTTGCCCTCGACGAAGGTCACGCCCGGCAGGCTGCGCGCATCGGCCCGCTCGCGACCCACCGCCAGCATGTTCGGATTGATGTCGAGCACGGTGACCTCGGTCTCCGGCCCACCCGCCTCGATGACGCGAAAGGCCACATCGCCCGTGCCGCCGGCGACATCGAGATGGCGGAAGGGGCGCGTGGTCGAGGGGCGCACCATGCCCACCAGCACATCCTTCCAGGCCCGATGCAGGCCCGCCGACATGAGGTCGTTCATGAGATCGTAGCGCGAGGCGACCTTGAGGAAGACGTCATCCACGAGATCCTGCTTCTCGCCCAGCGGCACATTGCGGAAGCCGAAATGGGTTTCATCCGACGAAGATGGTTGCGACTGGCTCTGGCTGGACATGGACGGACTCCGAAAGCGGCGGGACCATAGCGCGCGACAATCCATCTGGCTATGTAGGCGAAGGACCTCCCTTGATCGAGGGTTTACAGGAGCCCGAGCCGCCATGCCTGAATTGCCGGAAGTCGAGACGGTCCGCCGGGGCCTTGAGCCGGTGATGACGGGCGCGAAAATCGTACAGGTGGAGCAACGCCGCCCGGACCTGCGCTTTCCCTTCCCTGAGAATTTCGCGGATCGCCTCGCGGGGCGCAGGGTCGAGGCCGTGGGGCGGCGGGCGAAATATCTGATGGTGGACCTTGAGGGCGCCGATGTTCTGGTCATGCATCTGGGCATGAGCGGGTCTTTCCGCATCGGCGGCGACCTGCCGGGCCTCTTCCACCATGACAGGTCGAAGGACCCCGCTCATGACCATGTGACGTTCAAGCTCTCGAACGGGGCCGAAATCACCTACAACGACCCGCGCCGCTTCGGCTTCATGCTGCTGGAGCCACGCGCGGGGCTGGCGACTCACAAATTCTTCCGCGACATCGGCATAGAGCCGCTGGGCAACGAACTCGACGGCGCGCTTCTGGCGCGGCTCTTCGCCGGCAAGGCCGCGCCTCTGAAGGCTGCGCTGCTCGACCAGAGGCTGATCGCGGGGCTTGGGAACATCTATGTCTGCGAGGCCCTGCACCGGGCTGGCCTCTCCCCGCGCCGGGCTGCGGGCACGCTCGCGCGCAAGGATGGATCGCCCACTGCGCGGGCGAACCTGCTGGCGGGGATCATCCGCGAAGTGCTGGAGGAGGCGGTGGCGGCGGGCGGCTCAAGCCTGCGCGACCACCGACAGGCCGATGGATCGCTCGGCTATTTCCAGCACACCTTCAGGGTCTATGACCGAGAAGGCGAGCCCTGCTCACGCCCCGGCTGCGGCGGCCTTGTGGCGCGCGTGACGCAATCGGGGCGGTCGACGTTTTTCTGCGGGAGCTGCCAGAGGTGAGCGATGGACGCCTCGCCTAAGCAATTGAAATTTAGCGCATAAAATACCCTCCCCCTTGTGGGGAGGGTCGGCCGCGCCAGCGGACGGGGTGGGAGTCTGCGCATGCTGATCGGGAGCGTCCGTAACAAAGAACGCTCATGATCAGCGTCACACGACCCCCACCCCGACCCCCTCCCCACAAGGGGGAGGGGAGTGGCAAGCATTCCATTCAATAATTCAGATGCTTGCGCCCCTCACATCGTCACGACCATATGCCCCGTGCCGCTCGTCGTCTCGGCGGTTTGATGCGCCTTTGCGAGGTCTTCCAGCGGGAAGGTTCCGCCGATGCGGTGCTTGAGAGCGCCCGCTTCGGCGCATTCATTGATGCCCGCGCAAGTCGCCTCGAACGTCGCTTCATCCAGCATGTAGACGAAGATGAAATGCAGGCTCATGTTGCGCGCGCGGCGGCCGATCTGCGTGACGGGCATGGTGGGCGCGCTGGCGGCGCCGAAGGAGACCATGGAGCCGCGCTCGGCGATGATGCTCTCGTTGAAGCCGATGGCGCCGGGCAAATCGACCTCCACGATATGATCGACGCCACGTCCGCCCGTCTCCGCCAGAATGCGCGCGCCAAGGTCAGCCGCCTTGCGGTCGAGGACGAGATCAGCGCCCAGCTCCTCGATGGCCTTGACGGCGGCCGCGCCGCTTCCCGTCGAGGCGATGACCCTTGCGCCGCGCCATTTCGCGAATTGCACGGCATAGGCGCCGACGCGCCCGGTCGCGCCGGGGACATAGACCGTCTTGCCCTTGAGCGAGCCCGCCAGATGCACCGCGTGATAGGCGGTCATGCAGGGAATGCCGAAACAGGCGCCTTCGACAAAGCTCGTATTGGCGGGCAGCGGCTTCACATAGCGTTGGGCTAGGGAGATATATTCCGCCGCCGTGCCCATGGGGCGCGCCCATTGGCCATTGTAGCACCAGACGCGGTCGCCCACGGAAAGCCCCGTGACGCCTTCACCCAGCGCCTCAACGACGCCCGCGCCATCGGAATGAGGCACGACGCGCGGAAATTCAGGCGGAACCTTCGCATTGGCGCGGCGCTTGTAGTCTGAGGGATTGATGCCGGAGGCGTGCAGGCGGATGAGA
>CANGOK010000300.1 GCA_947455285.1 Beijerinckiaceae bacterium
CGGGCGACACGACATTGACGCGAACGCCCTCACGCGCCGTCTCGAGCGCCAGCGAACGCGCCAACCCCAGCACGCCTCCCTTACTTGCTGCGTAATGAGCGCCGTTGACGGAGCCAGAACGCGCGATGGAGGAGGAGAACAGAACGATGCTGCCCCTGCCTTGTCGGCGCATGGCGGGCAGCACCGACTGGCAGGCGAGAAAGGCGCCTTTCAGATTTATGTCGAGATGACGATCAAATGTTTCCTCGTCCAACTCGAGATAGGGCGTGCGCGTGATGATGCCTGCGCAGGCGACAAGGCCTGCGATGGCGTGGCCACGCGCCTCCTCGCCTGCGACAGCGGCGTTGAGCGCAGCCGCATCGCGCACATCAAGCGCAGCAAAATGAAGGTTGGGGCTATCGATTTCCGTCAACCGCCCGGGCGCAAGATCGCAGGCGACGACGCGGTAGCCTTCGGCGAGCAACATTTGCGTTGTGCAAAAACCTATGCCGCTCGCAGCGCCGGTGACGACGACCGCGTCCTTCGCAGCGGCAGCGCTCACTTCACCACCATGATGTCGCGCACCTTCTCCACCACAGCCGCAGGCGTAGCGTAGAGCTTGGCGATCAGGTCCTGCACTTCTTCGCCGGTGAGTTCGCTGATTTCGAGGTTCATCTTCGCGGCTTCGGCAAGCAGCTCAGGATCCTTCGCCGCTTTGGCGAAGCCATCGCGCAGCAGCTTCACGCGGTCCGCCGGCACTTCGGGAGGCGCCACATAGGGCCGGCCCATGGGCAGCCAGCTCAACGCGAAACGCAGTTGATCACGCCTCTCAGGATCCTTCACGAAGTCGCCGACGAGCGGCACATCCGGGAACCTTGGGTGCTTTTCCAGCGCGACCTGCACGATGACCCTCTGCTTGCCCTGCGAGACTTCGCTGGCCTGCGTGGACATGAGGCTCGACACGAACCAGCCGCCGCGTCCCATGATCTCGCCAGTCTCGGTGGCCATCAGCAACTGCGGGTTGTCCTTGTATCCGTCGATGATCTTGAACTTGGTGTCGAGCAACGCATTCATCACGCGCGGATAGACGCCGTCAGAGGTTGCGACGCCGCTAGAGCCGACCAGCATTTCACGCTCGGTGAGGTCCTTGAAGCTCTTGATCGGCGCCGTATGCCAGGCCACCACGACCGGCACTTCCTTCGATGCGCTGAACAGCCAGTTCATCTGGCGCGCGTCATATTTTGCGTTGGACGCTGGACCGGTGACGCCCATCAGGGGCTCGACGCCGATATGGGTCTGCACGGCGCCGATGGTCAGGCCATCGCGCGGGGCAGAATTGGCGAGCGTGTTCATTGCGACCAGCGAACCCGCCGCCGGGACATTCTGCACGATGATATTCGGGGAGCCGGGAATGTGCTTCGCCAGATGGCGCTGGAAGAGCCGCGCATAGTTGTCATAACCGCCGCCCGTGCCGCTGCCGACCAGCATGGTGATTTGCTTGCCCGCGTAAAAATCAGCCGCTGTCGCGCCCGAGGCGAAGCTCGCCAGCGCTGCGCCCACGATTGCGGATAATCCGGCCGCCGTGCGGCCTGAGCGTTTCCCGTTTCCCTGCATGATGACACCTTTATCGGCTTTTCTGGCGAGATTATGCGACAGGCTCTTGAACTGCGCAACCTCGACGCATCCGGTGTTTTGCAAGGTTTTTGCGCGCTCAGGTTGCCCTTCGACCGCACCGCGTCAGATAGAAGTGGCCTGCGAGGAAAATCGACGCGCAGGCCGGAGGGCGCCAGATGCCGCATGGTTCAAAGGCTCACGATGTGAAAGCGCAAGCGAAGCTGAGGCTCGGCGCCTTGCTTGAGGCATGGGCGCAGGCGGATATAGCGGGGCTTGCGGGCGCGCTCACCGAGGATGTCGTCTTCGCCTCGCCCTTCACCGAAGCGCTCGATGCGCAAGGCGTCACACGGGGCAAAGTGAACGTCTTGCAGAGGCTTCGTGATGAGCGCGAACGATTTGACAAGGTGGAGATCGTGGATGTGCTGACGGGGGGAGATTCCCTCGTCGTTTTTCTGCGCGCAGGACAGACGGAATTGAGCTGTCTCATCGAAATCGATAACGAAGCGCGATTCCGCCGCCTCATCGCCTCCCTGTCCGAAATGCCGCAGGCCTAGACAGCCTCATCGCCTTCCCTTGCTCTAGCGTGACGGGCTCTCTTCTTGCTAAATAAGCGGAAGAGTAGCGGATCAGTCCGCAGCATATTGAAGGGATTGGCATGGAAACGCCTGTACTCATCGTCGGTGGCGGCCCTATCGGCCTTGCGGTCGCGGGCGACCTCGCTTGGCGCGGCACACCATCCATGCTGATCGAGCGTTCAGACGGCGCGGTGCGACAGCCCAAGATGGACATGATTCTCACGCGCACGATGGAGATCTGCCGTCGCTGGGGCATCGTGAAGGAAGTAGAGAACAGCGGCTACAATCGCGCCCATTCGCAGGACAATGTCTGGGTGACTGCGCTCGCTGGCGGCTATGAGCTGGGACGCGAGTCCTTCCCCAATTGTATCGAGGAGAAATGCCCGCCGCAATCGCCGCAAAAGCGCGAGCGCGCGCCGCAGAACTTCTTTGACCCTGCGCTTGCGCGCTGGGTGCGCAGCTTCGACAAGGTGGATCTGCGTTATCACACAGACCTCGTCGATTTCACGCAGGATGAGAAAGGCGTCACCGCGATCATTCGCGACGCCTCGGGCGCTCGCCAAGAGGTGCGCGCGCAATATCTCATCGGCTGCGATGGCGCGGGCTCCTTCGTGCGCGAAAAGCTCGGCATCACCATGACCGGAAACCCGGTGCTGACCTACACGACCAATGTCGTGTTCCGCTCGCGCGACCTTGAAAGCATTCAGGACATCAAATTCGCCTATCGCTATATCTTCGTCGATGGCGAAGGCACATGGGCGACGCTGGTCGCCATCGACGGACGTGATCATTTCCGCTTCTCGCTGGTCGGCGGCCGCGACAAGCGCCAACTGACCGACGAAGAACTCGTCGCCGCAGTACGCCGCGCCGTGGGGCGTGATTGCGAGATCGAAATCGTCTCCACCATGCCATGGACGCGGCGCGAACTCGTCGCCGACAGCTATGGCGAAAACCGCGTCTGGCTCGTTGGCGATTCCGCCCATCAATTGTCGCCCACCGGCGCCTTTGGCATGAACACCGGCATTCAAGAGGCGGTGGACATCGCGTGGAAGCTGGAGGCCTGCATTCGCGGCTGGGGCGGCCCGAACCTGCTCAAGACCTACGAAACCGAGCGCAAGCCCGTGGCGGCGCGCAACGTGGCGGAAGCCGCGCGCAACCTTGGACGCATGCTCGAGACGCGTACAAGCAAGCCGCCTGCAGAAATCTTCACGCCCGGTCCCGTCGGCGATGCGGCCCGCAAGACCTATGGCGACTGGTACACAGAACGCATGAGCCACGAATGGTTCACGCTCGGCATCCAGCTTGGCTACCG
>CANGOK010000301.1 GCA_947455285.1 Beijerinckiaceae bacterium
AGCACGAATAGCAGCGACAGGCCAATCGTCACCGGCCAGCGCAGCCGTCCCAGCTCAAGCGGCACGGGTTTGTAGCCCTTGCCGGTGATTGTCGCATAGGCCTCCGCGTTGCGGGTCGCACGCCGGTAGAAATAGACGGCCAGGATGCAGATCGCGAGCAGCGACATGCTGAGCGCGCTGGCGACGCCGAACTCGGGCGTGGACTGGCTGGTGGCGCGCTGCACCTCGGTCGTGAAGACGTTGATGCGGGCGGGGTTGCCGATGAGGCGCGGCACTTCGAAGGATTCCACGCCGCGCACGAAGAGCAGCAGGATGGTCGAAAAAATCGCCGGGCGAAGGATCGGCAGGGTGACGCGGAACATGGTCTGGAGCGAGCGGGCGCCGGACATGGTCGCCGCCTCCTCCATCCGCACGTCGAGCATCCGCAGGGCGGGGCCGAGCAGCAGATAGGCGAGGGGGAAGTAGTGCGACGAGAGCGCCCAGATCATGCCCCACATCGTGTAGATGTTGAGCAGCGGCTGCGATGAACCGGTCAGGTCTTTGTAGAGCTGGTTGAACCAGCCGATGTTGGGCGAGAGCGTCAGGGTCCAGGCCATGGCGATCAGCAGGCCCGGCAGCGCGAAGGAGATCAGCGCAAGCGAGTGGAAGACCTCGCGGCCCGGAGCGTCCGTGCGCTCGACCACAAAGGCGACGGCGCCGCCCATAAGGAAGGTGAGGGCGGCTGTGCCAGAGGCGAAAACCAGCGAATTGCCGAAAACTTTCAGGATGCTCCAGTGCCCATAGGCCTCCACAAAGTTGGAGAGGCTGAAGGGGCCGGGGCCAAAGCCCGTGTCCTCGGTGAAGGCGGTGAAGAAAAGCGCGCCCACGGGCACGATCACGAACCAGCCGCAGATCACCGCGCAGACGACAAGCCAGATCGTCGCGGGCGAAACACGGGAGCTCAGACGGGCTGCGAAGCTCGTCTCGGGTGCGACTTTCATGGGCTGTGGAATTGCGGTCACCGCGAGAACTCCCGGAAAAAGCTGATCAGCGCGGCTTGAAGAGGTCGTTGAACTGCTTGATGCGCCGACGATCCTCCTCGGTGTTGAGAAGAACCGTCACGATCTTGCGCGGCTTGATCGTGTTAAGGACATCGGGCGGATTGGTCGTCACGTCTGAGCGGGTCGGCAACCGCCCGAACTTGGCGAGAAACTCCTGCGCCTCACGGCTAATCGAGAAGTTCGCGGCGAGAAGGGCCGCCTTGGGGTGGGGCGCAAGCTTGGCGACGCCTACCTGGCCGAAGAACAGCACAACGGGATCCATGGTCCAGAAATCGGTGTCCCCGCCGTTCAATTTTACGTTAACGGTCAGGTTTACGTAGTTGTTGAGCCCGATCCAGTATTCGCCGGAGCCGACCGCGCGCGCAACCGCCAGATGCCCATTGATCGCCACCGGCTGAATGGCGGCGATGATGTCCTTGAGAAGCTGGGCGCCCCTTTCCTCTCCGTAGTGCATGAGGATGCCGGTCATCCATGCGTCGTCGGTCGCGTCGATAGCGACCTTCCCAGCCCATTCCTTGTGCTTGACGAAGTCCTCGTAGGTCTTGGGCAAATCCTCAGCCTTCACGAATTTCGTGTTGTAGGCGGGGGAATTGTAATTCGAATAGACGCCGTACCAGCGCTTATCGGCCGCGATGGCGTCGGGGAAAAGCGCTTTGCCTTCAGAAAGCTCCGCCTGAAGCAGAAATTCAGGAGGAATTTTGTTCACATTGGCTGTCTGCATCACATCCCACGACCGCTGGCCAGCGCGGTTTTCGATCAGGACGCGGGCGAGGAGCTGGGAGTCGGAGGCGCGGACATAGTTGACCTTGATGCCCGTGGCGTCCTCGAAGATCTTCCAGAGTGGAAGGCCCTCTTCCTCATTGGTGGTGGAATAGACGGTGACAGAGCCTTCCTTGCGTGCGTCTTCGAGAATGGAAGCGTCAAGCCACGAGGGCTTTGCAGTCTGCGCGGCTGCCGGCGCGCCAAGGCCGACAATACAGGCCATCGCGATGGCGAAGATGCTCGAGGTCCTGTTGGCCAAGCCTATTTCCCCCTGTCGAAAACATGCGTTCGCCCCCGCGAGAGAGCGTCGATCCATTAAGGCTTTGTCTACCCACGCCCTCGACGGAAGTCTATAGGGCGCGGGCTTGGGCGACGGACACATCTGGCGGCGAACCGCGGCTTTGAATAGACTGAAGTTCCAAAGAGGCTGCGACATGAAGTCCTTGCCCCCGAATTCGGCCCCAAGCCACCCTACGCGCCGCCAAACCCTCGGGGTTGCCGGAGGGGCGATCGCTGCCTTTTGGAGCGCCCGCGCACGGGCCCAAACCACCGTCGACCTGCAGCTGGCGCTCGCGGTCGACGCCTCCGGCAGCGTGGACCAGCGGCGTTTCGATCTACAAAAGCAAGGCTATGTGGCGGCGTTTCAGAACCCCAGAGTGCAGGCCGCCATTCAGTCCGGGGCCAACCGATCCATTGCCGTGACCATGTTCCAGTGGACCGGGCCTCGTCTGCAGTTCGAGGTCATTCCATGGATGGTCGTCCACGATGAGGCCAGCGCGCTTGCGGTCTCGAAGGCCATCGATGCGGTTCCGCGCCGGATCTTCGGCGGTGGCACATCCATCAGCGGCGCTATTGATTTCGGAGTCACGCGCTTTGCACGCGGTGAAATCGATGGCGAGCGAAAGGTCATCGATATTTCCGGCGACGGCTCCAACAACACCGGACGCCCCGTGAGCCGGGCGCGCGACGAAGCCGTTTCGTTGGGCTTCGTCATCAATGGCCTGCCGATCCTGTCCATCGAGCCGTGGCTTGAGGACCATTATCGCAACGAGGTGATCGGCGGCCCAGGCGCCTTTCTTGTTTCGGCGCAGGATTTCGAAAGCTTCGGCGACGCCATCGTCAAGAAGCTCATCGCCGAGATCGCCAACCTGTCGCCTGACGCCGTGAGGGGATGAGCCTCAGGCCGCGGAGCTGGCGTAACGCGACGGACCCTGAACTGTCGTACGTCGCATGTCGCGGCGAGCGGTCTTGTCGTCGAAGGCCGTGCCCCGGTGCATGGTGCAGCGGTTGTCCCAGATGACGAGGTCGCCTTCGGTCCAGACATGCGAATGGATATAGCGCGGCTGAAGGGCGAAGTCCGTGAGTTCCGCCAGCAGGGCGCGGCCTTCCTCCAGCCCCATGCCGACGATTTCAGATGCGTGAGAGGCCAGAACGATCGACCGACGCCCAGTGCGTGCATGAACGCGCACCATCGGCTGGACTACGGGCGGCATGGTCGCGATCTCATCGGACCTGAAATCGACGCCGCCAGCCAGAGCCCGCGAATGCCATATGGAGTGAACAGCCGAGAGATTGGCGATGCGGTCCTTCATTTCCTGCGGCAGGTCGTCATATACCGCGCGCATGTCGGCGAAGTCTGTGTCGCCGCCAGTAGGCGGCACAAT
>CANGOK010000302.1 GCA_947455285.1 Beijerinckiaceae bacterium
ACAAAGCCCATTGCGCTCGATGAGCGGATAGGCGCGCGTTCCAAAGCCTTCGGGAACTGTGTCTTGCGCAGGGATCAGCTTGCAGGCGCCGTCGGCGCCGAAGCGAAGCCCATGATAGCCGCACTCGATCTGGTCATGGATGAGCTGGCCCTTCGAAAGCGGATATTGCCTATGTGGGCAGCGGTCGGACAGCGCCACGGCTCGCCCATCCTCGCAACGATAGAAGACGAGCGGTTCGGCGCAGATCATGCGCGCCAGCGGCTTGCGTCCCACTTCCGCGGTGCGCGCGCAGACATACCACTGGTTCCTCAGGAACGGTTGGGCGCCCATCGTTTTCTCCCTTTTCCGGCGAGCAGACTAAGGACGGGCGCCAGCTTGTCAACGCGCAGGAAAATGAGGCTCCCGCGACAAGCCGCCACTGTTCAAGCCTCGCCTTCATCATATATTCTGAGCATCCGGCCATTTCGCCGGAAGAGACGCCAAACAATGAGCGCCGCATGACAGATTATAGGGAAACGTTCGAAACCATAGCGGGCTGCCGCACGCGCATCATGCGCGCGGGCAAGGGGCGCCCATTGATGTTTTTGCATGGCGCGCGCGGCGCCAGCGCCTTCGCCCCGTTCATGGCGAAGCTTGCCGAAAGCTTTGAGGTCTTCGTGCCGGAGCATCCGGGCTTTGGCGGCTCGGACATGCCCGAATGGCTCGATAACATCGGCGACCTCGCCTATTTCTACGCCGACATGTTCGATCATTTCGGACTGAGGGATCTGCATCTCGTCGGCACCTCGCTTGGCGGCTGGCTGGCGGCTGAGATCGCCGTGCGCAATTGCGGTCCGCTGGCGAGCCTCTCCCTTGTGGCCCCGGCTGGCCTGCGCGTTAAGGGCCTGCGCAAGACCGACATCTTCATGCTCTCACCGGAACAGACCGTGCGCCATCTCTTCCACGATCAGAAGATCGTCGAGGCGGTGCTCGCCCATACGCCCACCGAAGCCGAGATCGATGTGGAGTTGAAGAACCGGCTCATCATGGCGAAGCTCGCCTGGGAGCCGCGGCTTTATAATCCCCACCTGCACAAATGGCTGCATCGCATCAGCACGCCCACGCTCGTGCTTTGGGGCGCGCAGGACCGCATCATTCCCGCGGGCTATGGCGAAGAATTCCAGCGACTGATCCCGGGCGCAAAGCTCGAGATCATCGATCAATGCGGCCACCTGCCTCACATGGAGCAGGCCGCCGCCTTCACCGCCAGAATCACCGGATTCATCCGCGAGGTCGCGCCATGAAGTTCTTTTTCTTTCACCTGATGCCCTATGCGGATCTTGATCCGTCCTATGACGAGAAACATGATTCCGCATGGGTCACGCTGCCCAACAGCTATTACGACCGCAAGAAGGGCTACGAACTCTATAACCGCTATCTCGACGAGATCGAATATGCCGACACCGTGGGCTTTGATGGCGTCTGCGTGAACGAGCATCACTCCAACGCCTATGGCATGATGCCCATTCCCGGCGTCATGGCGGGCGCACTTTCGCGGCGCACCACCAATGCGCAGATCGCGGTTCTGGGCCGGGCGCTTCCCCTACTCAACAATCCGATAACGGTGGCCGAAGAATACGCCATGCTCGACACGATCACGGGCGGGCGGCTCATCGCCGGCTTCGTGCGCGGCATCGGCGCGGAGTATCATAGCTGGGGCGTCAACCCGGCCATATCCCATGAGCGTTTCCACGAAGCCCATGACCTCATCATTCAGGCGTGGACGCGCGAGGGGCCATTCGCCTTCGAGGGCAAGCATTACAATTTCGAATATGTGAACTGCTGGCCGCGCCCCTTCCAGGAGCCGCATCCGCCGATCTGGATTCCCTCGCAAGGCTCGACCGAAACCATCGAATGGGCGGCCCACCCCGATCGCAAATATGTCTATCTGCAAACCTTCAGCCCGGTCGCGGCGCTGGCGCGCTACATGAAGATGTATCGCGAGGTCGCGCAGCGCCATGGCTATACAGCGACGTCGTCACAACTCGGTTGGTCAGTGCCGACCTATATCGCCGAGACCGACGAGATCGCCTATCGCGAGGCAAAGCCCCATATCGAGGCCTTCCTCAATAAGTTCCTGCGGATGCCGCGCGAAATGCTGCTGCCGCCGGGCTATCTCTCGCTCCCCTCCATGAAGGGCGTGATGGCGGCCAAGGCTTCGCTGAGCGAGAAGCAGACCATCGACACGGTGATCGAAAAGGGCATGTTCATGTGCGGCAGCCCCAAGACGGTGCGCGAGCGTATTGAAAAATACGAAAGCGAAATCGGATTTGGCTACTACCTCGCCAATCTCCAGTTCGGCACCCTGCCCCATGAATTGGTGCTCAAGAGCACGAAGCTCTTCGCCGAAGAAGTCATTCCGCATTTCCGCAAGCGTTCTGCGAAAGCGGCTTAAGCAAGCACAGCCTCAAAACAAAGAAGGCCGGCGGCTCCAGGAGCAGCCGGCCTTTTTTTAATGGGTGGGCGATCAGGCCGATTTGGCGCTGTTGATCGCATTCCAGATGCGCGTCGGCGTCAGCGGGAAATCAAGGTGGTTGACGCCCATCGGCCGCAAGGCGTCGATCACCGCATTGGCGAGGGTGGGCACCGAGCCCGTGGTGCCGGCTTCGCCGACGCCCTTGGCGCCGAGCGGATTGCCGGGAGCAGGAATCGGACGATCGAAAAGCCTGAGCTCCTTCGTCAGATCAGAGGCGCGCGGCATCCAGTAATCCATGAAGCTGCCGCTCAGCATCTGACCGCTCTGGTCGTAAATGCAGACCTCGCCGAACACCTGTCCAAGGCCCTGCATGATGCCGCCGTGGACCTGACCCTCGGCCAGCGTGTGGTTGATGATGTTGCCGCAGTCGTCGACGCCGACATAGCTCAGCAACTCAAGCTCGCCAGTTTGCGGATCGATCTCCAGCTCCGCCACATGGGCGCCAGTAGGGAAGGCGCGCTGCTGGGCGCCCTCGAACTTGGTGTCGAGCGGGCTGACGCCATCCTTGGCGTAGACGCGCGAGAGTTCGACGAGGCTCACGGCAAGATCGGTGCCGCGGACGCGATAGGCGCCTTCGGTGAACTCGATGTCCTCGACGCCGGCTTCGAGATGCTGGGCGGCCAGTTCGCGGCCCTTCTTCACGACTTCCTGCGCCGCCTGGAACAAGGCGCCGCCATGGCTCATGAGGGAGCGCGAACCGATGGTGCCATCGCCGCGCTGGGCCGGGCCATCGGGATCGGAATATCGCAGGGTGATGTCTTCGGCGTCCATGCCGAGCACCTGCCCGACGATCTCGGGATAGGTGGTCTCGTGGCCCTGCCCCGAGGGACCCGACTCCGTATAGAGGATCGGATTGCCGGAATCGCCGAACTTGATGGCGACCTCTTCAACCGGGCTGCCGCCGCCGCCCGCAGGTTCGATGAAGGCGCAGCAGGAGATGCCGCGCA
>CANGOK010000303.1 GCA_947455285.1 Beijerinckiaceae bacterium
ATGAAGGAACTGGCCCATGAGCCGGAAATCCGAGGCCTGCCGCCGCGTCATCCCTTCATGCATCGCACCCGCACGGTCGATTACGCCATCATCCTGCAGGGCGAGATCGACATGCTGCTCGATGATAGCGAGATTCACCTCAAGGCGGGCGATGTGCTGGTGCAGCAGGGCACGAACCACGCCTGGGTCAATCGCGGCGCGGAAGTCTGCCGCATCGCCTTCATCCTTCTGGACGCCAAGCCGATCTGAGCCTTAGCCAAGCGTGGCGAGCGAGGGCACGGAGGCGGCGACCTTGTTGAGCGCCTCCTCGCCTGCGACGTTGCGGGCATAGGCGAAGACCTCGCGCCCGATGGCCTGCATTTCGACCATGCCGAGCCCGAGGCCCATGAGGTTTCCCGCAAGGCCCACGATCCCCCCAATGGGGGGCGGCGCTTCGCCGGCGCCGCCCACGAGATCGGATGCGCCGGGGAGCTTTTCCATCAGCTCGCTCATGGCCTCCGGCGATGCTTCCCTCTTGAGAAATGCCAAGATTTCCGCGACGGCGCGCCGCGTCACCTCGGCGTCCACGCCCGAGGCCAGGCTTGCCCTTGCGATCATTTCATCCATGCCTGCGGACCCCATATTGCTCCCTGCGACAAGCAGGCGCCGCGCCGCTTGGTTCCCCTGTGGCGCGCCTGATGCTCATAGCTTATAACTTTTGCAATGTTTGAGTGAAAAGGCGAGACATGACGGACGATCCTGCGAACCAGCCCGGCAAGATCCTGATCGGCAAAGGCGACGCCTTTCAATATCTGCAGCTCCCGCTCGCCAATCGCCACGGGCTGGTCGCAGGCGCGACCGGCACGGGCAAGACGGTCACTCTGCAGGTTCTGGCCGAGGGCTTCTCTAATGCGGGCGCGGCGGTTTTCTGCGCCGATGTGAAGGGCGATCTTTCAGGCCTCGCCATGGCGGGCGAAGGCAAGGCGCCTTTCCTGCAGCGCGCGAAGGACATTGGCGTGACCTATACGCCGGATCGTTTCCCCGTCGTGTTCTGGGATGTGTTCGGCGAACAGGGCCATCCCGTGCGCGCCACGGTTTCCGAAATGGGGCCGGTGCTGTTGGCCCGCCTGCTCGATCTCAACGATGTTCAGGAAGGCGTGCTCAACATCGTCTTCCGCATCGCCGATGAACAAGGCTTGCTGCTGCTCGATCTGAAGGATCTGCGCGCGCTGCTCGCCATGGTGCTCGACAACGCCTCGGAACTCACCAAGCAATATGGCAACGTCGCGCCTGCGACGGTGGGGGCGATCCAGCGTCAGTTGCTCGTGCTGGAAAATCAGGGCGCCGATAAATTCTTCGGCGAGCCGGCCCTGTCGATCGAGGATTTCATCCGCACCGACCGCGACGGGCGTGGCGTCATCAACATTCTCGCCGCCGACAAGCTGATGCGCAGCCCCAAGCTCTATGCGACGTTTCTCTTGTGGATGTTGTCGGAGCTCTTCGAAACGCTGCCCGAAGTTGGCGACGCCGACAAGCCGAAACTCGTCTTCTTCTTCGATGAAGCACATCTGCTGTTCGACAATGCGCCGAAAAACCTCATGAGCGCGATTGAGCAGGTTGTGCGGCTCATCCGTTCGAAGGGCGTCGGCGTTTATTTCGTCACGCAAAACCCGCTCGACGTGCCTGATGTCGTTCTGGGCCAGCTCGGCAACCGCGCGCAACATGCGCTGCGCGCCTTCACGCCACGCGATCAGAAGGCGGTGAAGGCGGCGGCGGACACCTTCCGCGCCAATCCGAAATTCGACACGGGTGAGGTCATCACCCAGCTTGGCGTCGGCGAGGCTTTGGTCTCGATGCTTGAAAAAGGCGGCACGCCGGCTGTTGTGTCGCGCACGCTCATCGCTCCCCCCGGCTCGCGCGTTGGCCCGATCACGCCGGAGGAACGAGCCGCCGTCATCGCTGCCAGCCCGATGCGCGGCAAATATGATGCGACCATTGACCGTGAATCGGCCTTCGAAGTCCTGAACAAGCGCGGCACGAAAATGGTTGAGAAAGCGCAGGCGCCAGCCCCCTCGCCATGGGCTGCGCCGCAGGGTTCTGCACCAGCCGAGCCAAGCCCTTGGACGCACAAGACCGTTCCGAACGCGCCGTCCCCGCAGGAAGCGCCCACGCCATCAGGCGGCGGCATTCTCGACACGATCGGCGGTATGTTCGGCGGCTCTGACGCGAAGTCTTCCAATGGGCGGGGCAATCGTATGTCCACGGGCGAACTCATCGTCCGTTCGGCCGTCCAATCGGCGGCGCGCTCCCTTGGCACCCAGATCACCCGCGCGATCCTGCGCAATGTGCTGGGCGGCATGAAACGATGAGGCTTTGAACAGGGTCCGGGCTGCGCTACATCTCCTGCATAGTCGGAGATTCCCATGGCCAGCCTCGACACTGCTCTCGCTCGGATCGACCATAACCTCGATGGCGCGTTGAAGCGTCTTTTCGCCCTTCTGGAAATCCCGTCCATCTCGGCCGATCCCGCATTCAAGGACGAATGCGCGCGCGCTGCAGGCTGGCTCGTGGATGAGCTGAACGGGCTGGGCTTTGAAGCTTCCGCGCGGCCGACCGCCGGCCATCCCATGGTCGTCGCCCATGCGCGATCAAAGCGCAGCGATGCGCCGCATGTGTTGTTCTACGGCCATTACGACGTTCAGCCCGCCGATCCGCTGGAGCTTTGGGAGACCGAGCCCTTCGCGCCTCGCATGGTCGATGCGTCCGAAGGCCCGCGCATCGTCGCGCGCGGCGCCGCCGACGACAAGGGTCAGCTCATGACCTTTGTCGAGGCCTGCCGCGCCTTCATGGAGACGGATGGCCTGCCTTGCCATGTGACGCTGCTCTTCGAAGGCGAAGAGGAGTGTGGCTCGCCTTCGCTGCCAGCTTTTCTTGCGGCCAACAAAGGCGATCTCAGCGCCGATCTCGCCATGCTCTGCGACACCAATATGTGGAACCGCAAGACGCCGATGATCACCACCATGCTGCGTGGCCTTGCGCTTGAGGAAGTGGTGATCCGTGCGGCCTCGCGCGATCTTCATTCGGGATTGTTTGGCGGCGCGGCGCGCAATCCAATTCATGTGCTTGCAAAGATCATCGCGGATCTTCACGACGCCAATGGCGCCATCACGCTTCCGGGCTTCTATGATGGCGTGCCTGAACTGCCAAAAGAGATCGCCACCCAATGGCACGCGCTTGATTTCGACGAGGCGAAGTTTCTTGGCGATGTCGGCCTGTCGCAACCGGCGGGCGAGAGCGAGCGCAGCATTCTCGAACTCATCTGGGCGCGTCCGACCTGCGATGTTAACGGCATCGTTGGTGGTTACACGGGTGCTGGCTCCAAGACCGTGTTGCCCGCGCAGGCGGGCGCAAAGTTTTCCTTCCGCATGGTTGGCGCGCAGGACCCCGAAGCGGTGCTGGC
>CANGOK010000304.1 GCA_947455285.1 Beijerinckiaceae bacterium
CTCGCGTCGACGATCACACCTGAACCCAGCGATTGCGCCGTCTGACCACCGCGTCGCTGCTCGCCAAAGAAGCGACGAAAGACGGGATCATCAAACAGAGGATTGGATTGGCGCCTCTCGACACGCGAGGCATAGACATTGACGACAGAGGGCTGCGCCTTTTTCACAATCGGCGCGTAAGAGAGCGTCACTTGCATGCGACTGTCAGGCACAGCGCGCGTTTGTGCGTGGAGCGGCAGGCTGGATGCCAACACGGCAAACAAGGCAATTACGAAACCGCGCATCAACGTCTCCATAGTCACGCCGTCATTGCGAGGAGCAAAGTGACGAACCTAATATAAGCAACCCTTAGAAAACAAAAAGGGCGACCCGAAGGCCGCCCTTTCAAAATCAAATTCCGAAGCGCCGATTATTCAGCTGCTTCAGCTGCGGCTTCTGCGGTGGGGCCCGAATCCTGACCGCGTGCGTTCAAATCGCGATCAACGAATTCGATGACAGCCATCGGCGCATTGTCGCCATAGCGGAAACCAGCCTTCAACACGCGGGTGTAGCCGCCGTTGCGGGTCTTGTAGCGGGGTGCCAGCACATCGAACAGCTTGCGGACGAGATCAACGTCCTTCATCTGCGAAATTGCCTGACGACGCGCATGCAGATCGCCGCGCTTGCCGAGTGTGATCAGCTTTTCGACAACCGGGCGAAGATCCTTTGCCTTCGGCAGCGTGGTGATGATCTGCTCATGCTTGATGAGCGCCTGGCACATATTGGCAAACATCGCCTTGCGATGTTCGGCTGTGCGGTTGAAACGACGCTTGGAACGACCGTGATACATGTGGCTCTCCTAAAATTTTATCGGACGCCGTGCCAAGGAACGCCGATCTGGATATTTGGGGGCAGCGAGCTGCCCCCGGTGTCAATCTCAATAATGTTCTTCGAAGCGCTTGGCGAGCTCTTCGATATTTTCCGGCGGCCAGCCGGACACTTCCATGCCGAGATGGAGACCCATCTGGGCGAGAACTTCCTTGATCTCGTTGAGCGACTTGCGGCCGAAGTTCGGCGTACGCAGCATCTCGGCTTCCGTCTTCTGGATGAGGTCGCCGATGTAGACGATGTTGTCGTTCTTGAGGCAGTTGGCCGAACGCACGGAGAGTTCGAGCTCGTCGACCTTCTTGAGCAGCGCAGGATTGAATGCGAGCTCGGGGATCGAGGGAGCTGCTTCTTCGCGGCGCGGTTCTTCGAAATTCACGAAGACATTGAGCTGGTCCTGCAGAATGCGCGCTGCATAAGCAACAGCGTCTTCCGGCGTGATCGAACCATTGGTTTCGAGCTGCATGGTCAGCTTGTCATAGTCGAGCACCTGACCTTCGCGGGTGTTCTCGACGCGATAAGCAACCTTCTTGACCGGCGAATACAAGCTGTCGACCGGGATCAAACCAATCGGCGCATCTTCCGCACGATTCTGTTCAGCCGGCACGTAGCCCTTGCCAGTGTTGACGGTGAATTCCATGCGGATTTCTGCGCCCTCGTCGAGGTTGCAGATCACGAGGTTCGGGTTGAGGACGACAACGTCGCCCGACACGCCAATATCACCAGCGAGCACAGCGCCAGGGCCCTGCTTCTTCAGCACCATGCGCTTCGGGCCTTCGCCCTGCATGCGGATGGCAATGTCTTTGATGTTGAGAACGATGTCGGTGACATCTTCACGCACGCCGGGGATCGACGAGAATTCGTGGAGCACACCATCGATCTGCACGGAGGTGATCGCAGCACCCTGCAGCGACGACAAGAGAATGCGACGCAGCGCATTGCCGAGTGTCAAACCAAAGCCGCGCTCGAGCGGTTCTGCAACAACCGTTGCAAGACGCTTCGCGTCATCGCCAGCGATGACTTCGAGCTTGTTCGGCTTGATGAGTTCTTGCCAGTTTTTCTGGATCACGTGAGACTTCCTTCATGATGCAGCGTGAAGCATATCGGTCCGTCGACCCTGGCCCCATGCTGTCGATGAATACAAACGAAAGCCTCTCTCAACCGTCGCTGAGAGAGACGAAGACTTGGATAAAACTCAGACGCGACGACGCTTGCGCGGACGGCAACCATTGTGCGGGATCGGAGTCACGTCACGGATCGAGGTGACGGTGAAACCGGCAGCCTGCAAAGCGCGCAGAGCCGATTCACGACCAGAGCCCGGGCCCGACACTTCGACTTCGAGCGTGCGCATGCCATGTTCCTGCGCCTTTTTGGCAGCATCTTCTGCAGCCATCTGAGCGGCGTAAGGAGTCGACTTACGCGAACCCTTGAAACCCATGGTGCCAGCAGACGACCAGGAGATCGTGTTGCCCTGCGCGTCGGTGATGGTGATCATTGTGTTGTTGAACGTCGAGCTCACATGGGCGACGCCCGAGGCGATGTTCTTGCGTTCGCGGCGGCGGACGCGGCCAGCTTCTTTTGCCATATCAAAAGTCCTTCATGCGCGCCCGTAATTCCAGGCGCTGGGGATTGAGGTATTCGACGCAACGCGACATGCGTTGCGCCAAAGATGAAGTGAAGAATTACTTCTTCTTGCCGGCGATCGGCTTCGCCTTACCCTTACGGGTACGCGCATTGGTGTGCGTGCGCTGACCACGAACCGGCAGCTGACGACGATGACGCAGGCCGCGATAGCAACCCAGATCCATCAGGCGCTTGATGTTCATCGCGACTTCGCGACGCAGATCGCCTTCCACCATGTAATCACGGTCGATAGCTTCACGAATCTGCAGCACTTCAGCATCAGTGAGCTGAGCAACGCGACGTTCTGCGGGAATGTTGACCTTTTCACAGATCTCTTGCGCGTTCTTCGCGCCGATGCCGTGAATATACTGAAGCGCAATGATGACGCGCTTGTTGGTCGGAATGTTTACGCCTGCAATACGAGCCATTTGGCCGTCTCCATGTGGGGCTGCGCGAGCAGCCGACTGATGATCTTCGCGCCGGTGGAGGCCGGCCTCTGCGAAGTGAGCCACGCGTTTCGGGACGACCCTGCCAAAGACAGGGCCCCAAGAACGCGCGCGTCTCGGGTGAAGGTGTGTCTTCTAGGGGAAGGATTTGGGTGGGTCAAGCGCAAACAGAGCCCTGTGCGCCAACAAAAAAGCCGGGCTCAGTGCCCGGCTTTGAAGCATTTCAGGAGCCCTGCCCTCAACCGCCCAGAACGGCGTTCAGGGCCTTGGTCACGTCGTCGATCGGCAACATGCCATCGACTGCCTTCAGCGTGCCCTTGGAGGCATAATAGGCCGACACAGGAGCCGTCTGGACGCGGTAGGCGTCGAGGCGGACCTTGAAAGCGTCCGGATTGTCGTCAGCCCGCACCGTGCCGCCAGCGGCGACCGTCTCACGAGCGCGGTTTTCGATGCGCGACAGAAGCGCGGCCTCGTCCACCTTCAGCTCGACAATGGCGTCCAGCTC
>CANGOK010000305.1 GCA_947455285.1 Beijerinckiaceae bacterium
CGCAGGGTGATGTCTTCGGCGTCCATGCCGAGCACCTGCCCGACGATCTCGGGATAGGTGGTCTCGTGGCCCTGCCCCGAGGGACCCGACACCGTATAGAGAATCGGATTGCCGGAATCGCCGAACTTGATGGCGACCTCTTCGACGGGGCTGCCGCCGCCGCCCGCAGGTTCGATGAAGGCGCAGCAGGAGATGCCGCGCAGCTTGCCGCGCGCAAGCGATTCCTGACGGCGCTTCTCGTAGCCCGCCCAGTCGGCGTATTTCACGACATCGTCGATGAGACCCTTTGGATCGCCGCTGTCATAAACCGAGCCGGTCGGCGTCTTGTAGGGGAATGCCTCGCGCGGAATGGCGTTGATGCGACGCATCTCGACACGGTCGATGCCCATCTCGCGCGCGGCCTCGTCCACCAGACGCTCGACAATATAGCTCACATTCGGACGCGCTGCGCCGCGATAAGGCGTCGTCGGCGTCGTGTTGGTGAGCACCACGCGATGCAGGCCGTGCACGACCGGGATCGTATAGACGTTCACCGCATGCATGGAGGGCGGCAGGGTGTTGGTGAAGGGGCCGGGGCTCGAGAGATAACCGCCGGTGTTGATGATCCACTGGAAGCGCACGCCAAGGAACTTGCCGTTCTTGTCGAGCGCCAGTTCGCCAAAGAGCTTCGCCGCGCGGCCGTGATGATCGCTGACGAAGGTTTCGGAGCGGGTCGAAACCCATTTCACGGGGCGGCCGACCTTCTTGGCGGCGAGCAGAAGCGAGCAATATTCCGAATAGGCCTCGCCGCGAATGCCAAAGCCGCCGCCCACGTCATGGGCGTGCACGCGTAGCTGCGATTCAGGAATGCCCGTGCCGACCGAGAGGCCGGCGCGCATCATCGTCATGCCCTGCGAAGGGGCGTAGAGATCATAGACGTCCTTGGCCGCGTCATAGGTCACGACGGCAGCCTTGGGCTCCATCGGATTGCCCACGATGCGCGGCGCGTCGGCGACGAGCTTCGTCACATGGGCGGCGCTGGCGAAAGCGGCGTCGGCGGCCTCTTGCGAGCCATATTCGAAGTCGAAGACGAGATTGTTCGGCACGTGGTCATAAAGCTGCGGCGCGCCGGACTTCAGCGCCTCTTCAGCGTCCACCACGACAGGCAGGTCGTGATAGTCGACCACGATCTTCTCGGCGGCGTCCTGCGCGATGGCCTGACTGGTCGCGACCACGAGGGCCACTTCCTGACCCACGAAACGCACGCGCGTCTCGGCCAGCACCTCGCGATGGACGGTGATGAACTTCATACCGCCCTTGCCGGGGTAATGAATCAGCGAAGGCGACGCGCCAAAGCCAGCGGCGATCGTATCCGCGCCGGTCAGCACCGCCAGCACGCCGGGAGTGGCCAGCGCTTCGCTGACGTCGACGCCACGAATCTCCGCATGGCCGCGGTCGGAACGCAGGAAGTGGGCATAGACCTGATCAGGGAAGTTCCAGTCGGACGTATAACGTCCCCGGCCCGTGACCAGACGATGGTCCTCGCGCCGTCCGTGAAATTTGCCGCTCATGCTTGCCTCCCGAAATTCTCAAGCCCTGTTTCACCACAGGGGGCGCAATGCGCGCAAGGGGGCTTAGCCGAGCCAACCCTTGAGCCAGGTCACGCCGAAAGCGCCCGGACCCAAGGTTGTGGTGGCCCACACGAAGGCGGAGAGCCAGTTGGCCGCCTGAAAGGGGACGCGCGGCATCTCCGCCGCCCCCGCCGCCAGCGGCACCACCGCCCGCAAAGGCCCGAAGAACCGGCCTATGAAGACCCCCGGCGCGCCCCATTTTTCAAACAGCCTATGGGCGCGCGGGATCAGGTCTGGATGGCGCGACAGAGGCCAGAGGGCGGCGATCTCCTTGTGGAAATGATAGCCAAGCCAGTAGGAGAACCAGTCGCCGAAAGCCGCGCCAAGGGCGGCGGCTAGCCACATCGGCCAGAAATCAAGCCCGCTCGCCCCGATCAGGGCGCCGACGCCCCATAAGATCACGGTCGCGGGCAGCAAAAGGGAGATAAAGGCCAGCGATTCTCCAAAGGACAGCACGAAGACGATCGGCGCGCCCCAAGCCTCATGGGCGCGGATGAAATCGAGGGTGGCGTCGACCATCTGGTCCATGGGGGTCACTTCACGATCGTGAGTTTTTCGGCCGCCCTTGTAATGCCTGTGTAAAGCCAACGGTTGCGATGCTCGCGGAAGGCGCCGCTCTCATCAAAAAGCACGACCTCGTCCCACTGCGACCCCTGGGATTTATGCACCGTCAGCGCATAACCGAAATCGAATTCGTCGGAATCGCGGCGCAAAGCGAAGGGGATTTCATCCTCGCTCTCGAAAAAGGCGGGCAGCACGCCGACGCGCACCGCCTTGCGGCCGGGATCATCCTCGGGGGTCAGGCTCATGCGCAGCTTGCGCGCGCGCATGGGCGACACCGTCTTCACCTTCCACAGGCTGCCGTTGAGCAGGCCCTTGGTGCGATCATTCTTGAGGCAGACCAGCTTGTCGCCCGCCTCGGGTGTGGTCTGGGTGAAGCCGAAGAGTTCGCGCATGCGCTTGTTGAAAAGACGCCGCGTGCGGTTCATGCCCACCAGCACCTGATCAGCGCCCGTCACGGCGGCGGAATCGATGTCCTTGCGCGGAATGACCCGGCAATCGCCCCAATCGCCATATTCGAGCCGCCCGCCCTCACGCACGATCATGGACATGCGCACGATCGGATTGTCCGCCGCCTGCCGATGCACCTCAGTCAGCATGACGTCGGGCTCGACCTCTGTGAAAAAGCCGCCGCCCTTCACGGGGGGCAATTGTGCGGGATCGCCCAGCACGAGGACCGGCTTGCCGAAGGATAGAAGATCGCGCCCCAACTCCTCGTCGACCATGGAGCACTCGTCGATGACGATCAGGCTCGCTGATTGGGCGGGGCTTTCGTCGTTCAGGACGAAACTAGGCTCTTCGGAATCAAGATCCTTCGGGCGATAGATGAGGCTGTGGATCGTGCGCGCGTCCTTGCAGCCCTTGGAACGCATGACGAGCGCCGCCTTGCCGGTGAAGGCGCCGAAACAGACCTCGCCGTCTATATCTTCGGCCAGATGACGCGCCAGCGTCGTCTTGCCCGTGCCTGCAAAGCCGAACAGGCGGAACACTTGCGGCCGGCCGCGTTTGAGCCAGGCCGACACTTCGGCCAGCGCCTTGTCCTGCTGGGGCGACCAAGCCATGGGATAAGGAATCCTCGGGTTGCGACCCGCTGTCTGTGGCATAGCGGGCTGGCGGAGGCAAACCCTCAGGCAGCCGTGAGCGCCTCCTGCGAATAGGTCAGATTTTTGGCTATATGCAACAGGATATGGCTGCACATCGACGCCTTCAGGGGCGAACGATGAAAACGCTGTGTCACCACATCCATCAATTCATCGAGCACCA
>CANGOK010000306.1 GCA_947455285.1 Beijerinckiaceae bacterium
CGAAGGAGGGAACTGCGCCGCCGCTTGAGAGCGGCCTCACCACCGCCCAGCGCGCCAGCATAGCCGCCGCCATAAGCAAGGATCGCCCGCCACGCAGTGCGGCCATCCTCGTAGGCCTCGCGGTGCCCGAGAAGACGCCTCTGCGCAATCTGCCCACAGCAGTCACCAAGATCATTCCAGCCTATCAGGGCTATAAATATTTCATGGCGGGTAGCGGCTTGACGGTGGTCGAGCCCATGGCGCGGCAGGTAGTGAACGTAATCAACCTCAACCCCGACAGCAAACGCGCGCGCAAGCAGATGCGCGGAGGCTGAAGCCCGGCTATAGAGGGGGCGAAACGGAGCCGTCCCCAATGAATCCTGACAACATGAACCGCATCGACACGCTCGCCAACATAGGCTCGTCGCTTCTTGGCGTGCAGATGGAGGCGGGCGAGCTTGGGCCTGCGGATGTGTCGGCGGACAATTGGATCTTTGGCTATTGCTTTGGCATGTTCGAAGCCATGGCCCGCTACGCCAACCTCGATCAATATACCGATGGCATGCGCATGATGAGCGCGGGCTTCGGCCGGCTTGTCGGCGAGCCGGCGCAGGGCGGCGTGCTCTTCCGCCTTGCCCTCGAAAAGCAGGAAGACAACGCCTTTCAGGAAGGCGCCGCCGTGGGCGAGACGGATCTTCTGGCGTGGGCGAAGGACGCCAACGCCCTGCCCGCCAATCTCACGCGCTATGCGCGGCGCAAGGCGGATCAGGTCTGAGCTTTCCCTTCGGCGCCGCCATCCTGTAAGCTTCCCCCTGCATCAAGGGGAAGAAACATGCTCAAGCTCTGGGGACGAACCAATTCGCTGAATGTGCAGAAAGTGCTTTTCTGCCTTGGAGAGCTTGGCCTGCCCTATGAGCGCGTCGATGCGGGCATGCAGTTCGGCGTGGTGAAGAGCGCCGAATATATGGCGATGAACCCCAACTCCGTCGTGCCGACGATTGACGATGACGGCTTCGTGCTCTGGGAATCGAACGTCATCGTCCGATACCTCGCCGCGAAACATGGCGCGGGCGCGCTTTGGCCTGTAGATCCGCGCGCACGCGCGCAAGCTGACCGCTGGATGGACTGGCAGCAGACGAGCCACAATCCCATGCTGACGAAAGTCTTCTGGAACCTCGTACGCCAACCCGGCGGCGTGCCGCAGGACGAGTTCAACGACGCCTGCGCCAAGGTCGAGCGCGCCATGGATATTCTGGAAGAAGCTTTGGCGCGCAGCCCATGGCTTGGCGGCGATCAGTTCACCATGGCCGAATGCGTCATGGCGCCGGGCGTCCATCGCTATCTGCACCTGCCCATGGAGCGCAAGGAACGCCCGCAGGTGACGCGCTGGTACGAGGCCGTCTTGCAACGACCCGTGGCGAAGAACATTCTCCTGCTTCCCCTGACCTAAGAGTTTCAAAATGACCGATCTCGCAAACGCTGTGACACGCTTGCCCCTGCACGGCGGCGCGCAAATCCCGTCCCTCGGCCTTGGCACTTTTCGTCTGACCGGGGCGAGCGCTGTCGACTCCATCAGCACCGCGCTATCGCTCGGCTATCGCCATCTCGACACCGCCGCCATGTATGAAAACGAGGCGGAGGTGGGCGCGGGACTGCGCGCCAGCGGCGTTGCCCGCAACGAGGTCTTCATCACCACGAAGGTCTGGACTACGGACATCGCTCCCGGCGATCTGCAAGCGAGCGCGCAAGCGAGTCTGGAGCGTCTCAAGCTCGATCAGGTCGATTTGCTGCTGATCCACTGGCCCAACAAATCCATTCCGCTCGCGGGCTCGATCGAGGCGCTTTGCGACGCCAAGCGGCGCGGCTATGCGCGCAATATCGGCGTAGCGAATTTTCCCTCAGACATGCTCGACGACGCCGTGCGCCTCGCCGCAAAGCATGGCGAAAAGATCGCGACGAACCAGTGCGAATATCACCCGCGCCTGTCGCAGGCCAAAGTGCTCGAAGCCTGCCGCAAGCATGGCGTGGCCTTCGTATCCTATTGCCCGCTGGGGCAAGGCCGCATGGCGGATGAAGACGCCATCGCGCCCATCGCCAAAAAGCACGGCAAGACGATTTCGCAGATCGTGCTGCGCTGGCATGTGCAGCAGGGCGTTTGCGCGATCCCCAAGGCCGCGAGCGCAGGCCACCAGCGCGACAATCTCGACATCTTCAGCTTCACCCTGCCCGACGACGACATGCGCGCGATTTCAGCGCTGGCGCGTCACGACGGGCGACTGGTGAAGCCGGGGTTCGGGCCTGAGTGGGATCGCTGACCGCTATTCGCTACGCGGCAGCCCGAGCCGATAGACGCCCCTGAAATCATCGGGGTCCGCGGGCTTGCCCTTGCGGTAGATGATGAGCCTGCCCTGCCGGGCGAGGCCCACGGCCGTGGAACGCACCTGCGTAAGCCAGTTCCGCCAACCCAGATCACCCTCGCCCCTCGCTTGCGCGAAAGCCTTGGCTGCGTCTGTGGGGCAGATCGACTTTTCGGCGCCGCGCTCGGCGCATAGCCGAAGGATTGTTTCCTCAAGCGGCAGGCGTTCGGGCTTGTCGGGCGCCAGCTTGGGGGTCTTGGGCGTCTTGGGTGTTTTTGCGGAATCTTGGCTCATGCCCCCGACATGCGCGGATGAGCGCCGCGCGTCAAGCGTCAAGCGGAAGCATCATCCTCCAGCGCCCGCCGTGCATCCGACCTGAACTGCCGGGCCGCCATCACCGCCATCACCGCCAGCGTCGTCGCCATGAAGGCGTAGGGGCCGAGGAACCAGCCGAAATAGGCGAGCGCGAAAAAGAGCGCCCGCTGGCCGCGCGTGAAATGCGATCCGGCCGCGATGTTCATGCGCGCGGCGCGGCGCACCATAGCCGTGCGCGCAGCCTCGTCGGGATCGGAGCGCGCGGGCGTCGCGCCGATCAGGATCGCGGTGAAATTGAACAGCCGGTAGGCCCATGCGAATTTGAAGAAGGCGTAGCCGAAAATGATCAGCAACCCCACGATCTTCAATTCCCAGAGCACGCGGTCGGCCACCAGCCCCATCGAGGCCTCGCTGAAGATCTTCAGCATGTCGTCGGTGGCGCGCAGCATGGTGGCCGTGCCGCCGATGGCGATGAGCGAGGTCGAGGTGAAAAAGGCTGCGCCATTTTGCAGGCTCGCCATGATGGAAGAATCGACCATGCGCACATCGCGGCGCGACATCTCCTCCATCCAGCGGGTGCGAAACTCGTCCATGGAATGATTGAGGCCGGGCCTGCGCCCAAGCCCCACGCGCACAGCCATGTTATAGCTGACCCACGCGACAAGGAAGAAGCCCAGCGCCACAACATCGGGTAAACTGAGAACCATCGCCGTCTCGCCTCGAATCGGACCTTCAGAATGCGCCCCGCCGCCGCCCGCCGCAACAAGGAGCCACGATGA
>CANGOK010000307.1 GCA_947455285.1 Beijerinckiaceae bacterium
CAGGGCGCTCTTGCGGGTCACGCTCGAAGGCGCGTCGCAATAGAGCGTGTCCTTGCGAATGTCGAAGTAGAAGGCCGAGAGATCGCTCGTCATGAAGTGACTAAGCAGGGACACAACCTTCTTGTAATCGAAATTCGCATAGGCGTCGGCGATGGCCGGATCGAGCTCGGCGAGGCGATGCAGCATCAGCCGGTCAAGCTCAGGCATATCCGCCTTGGCCATCCGGTCGCCTGTCTCAAAATGGGACAGGGCGCCGAGCATCCAGCGGATCGTGTTGCGCAGCTTCCGGTAGGTTTCGACGAAGGTCTTCAGGATCTCCGGCCCGATGCGCAGATCGTCCGAATAATCGGACGCCGCGACCCAGAGGCGCAGGATGTCGGCGCCTGAGTCCTTGATGACGGTCTGCGGGGCGACGACGTTGCCGAGCGACTTCGACATCTTCTGGCCCTTCTCGTCGAGAACGAAGCCATGGGTCAGAACGACGTCATAGGGGGCGCGGCCACGCGTGCCGCAGCTTTCCAGCAGCGAAGAATGGAACCAGCCGCGATGCTGATCGGAGCCTTCGAGATACATCACCTCGTCGGGACCACCATCTCGGATGCGCTTCGTCGCAAGGTCGGGACGCTTCTCAAGCGTAAAGGAATGGGTCGAGCCTGAATCGAACCAGACGTCGAGCACATCGTCGACCTTCTCGTAATCCTTCGCGTCATAGGCTTGACCAAGGAAGCGCTGCGCGGCGTCCGGCGCAAACCAGGCGTCGGCGCCCTCGGCCTCGAAAGCGTCGGCGATGCGCTTGTTCACCTCGGCGTCGCGCAGGATGTCGTGAGTTCCGCGCTTGACGAAGACGCAGATCGGCACGCCCCAGGCGCGCTGGCGCGACACGACCCAATCGGGACGATTGGCGATCATGCCGGTGATGCGGTTTTCCCCCGCAGCGGGAACCCAGCGCGTTTCCTGAATGGCCTTCAGCGCGAGGTCGCGCAGGGAGCTTTCCCCATTGGCGCCGGGCGCATCGAAAGGCCGATCCATGGCGATGAACCATTGCGGCGTATTGCGGAAAATGACCGGCTTCTTGGACCGCCAGGAATGTGGATACTGATGCTTCAGGCGGCCCCGCGCGAGAATGTTGCCGCAGGAAGCCAGAGCCTTGATCACTGTGTCATTGGCGTCGCCCTTGGCGCCCTTGTCGTCGATGACGCGCTTCGAGCCACCTTCGCATTCAGGACCGAAACCATAGGCTTCCTTCGTGTAGAAACCTTCGGCGTCGACCGTATAGGGAATGCGGGTGTCGAGACCACGAGCGATGAGGTCGCGCTGGTTCGCCATCCAGATGTCAAAGTCCTCGCGGCCATGGCTCGGCGCGGTATGGACGAAGCCCGTGCCGGTGTCGTCAGTGACGTGATCGCCGTCGAGCAAGGGCACATCGAAACCATAGCCGGCGTTGAAGCCCGCAAGCGGATGGGCGCAGGCGAGAATATCGGCGGGATTGGCGTCGCCGACGCGCTCGAAAGCCTCCACCTTGGCGGATTTCATCACATCGCCAGCCAGCTTGTCGGCGAGCACATAAAGCGCGCCAGTCTTGGCCCAGTTGCCCTCAGGCGCCAACGTGATGCGATAAAGACCGTAAGCGATTTTGTGCGAGAAAGAGATCGCGCGGTTGGCGGGCAGCGTCCATGGAGTGGTGGTCCAGATGACCACGCTCGCGCCCATGAGCGCGTCGCCCTGCCGCATCTTCGTAACGGGGAAAGCGACCCAGACCGTGTCGCTCACATGGTCTTCATATTCGACTTCCGCTTCGGCCAGCGCGGTCTTTTCAACCACCGACCACATCACCGGCTTGGACCCGCGATAGAGCAGGCCGTTTTCGGCGAATTTCATGATCTCGCGGGCGATCTGCGCCTCCGCGTCATAGCTCATGGTGGCGTAGGGATGGGCCCAGTCGCCGGTCACGCCGAGCCGCTTGAACTCCTCGCGCTGCGTGTCGAGCCAGCGTTCCGCATAGGCGCGGCATTCGCGCCGGAACGCGATCATGGCGGCGCTATCGGAAAGCTCTGGCTTGGGCTTGCCCTTGGAGCGGTAGTTATCTTCCTCGATCTTCCATTCGATCGGCAGGCCGTGACAGTCCCACCCCGGCACGTAGTTCGAATCCTTGCCAAGCATCTGCTGGGAGCGGCAGACCATGTCCTTGAGGATCTTGTTCAGGGCGTGGCCGATATGAATGTTGCCATTGGCGTAGGGAGGGCCATCGTGCAGCACGAATTTCGGCCGACCGCGTCCCGCCTCACGCGTCAGCTTATAGAGATCCATCTCACGCCAGCGCGCCAGAATCTCCGGCTCCTTCTGCGGCAGGCCAGCCCGCATGGGGAACTGTGTCTGAGGCAAGTAGAGCGACTGCGAGTAGTCAGGACCTTTGGCGGTGTCGTTCATCTGTGGACCGGTCGGAAAGTGGGCGCGGAAACGCCGCGCAGCGCGTCGGACATAGATGATTTGGAAGCGAAGCGCCAGTTTGGGGCCCAAAGCCCGCCGCAAGAGGGTGGAGGACCAATGAGGGATCGCGCACGCCGCCAGCGTTCAAATGACAATAACGAATGCTTCAACGTTATGGTTTATGCGAATTAATCATAACAAATAACAATGTTAAGGCCAGATTTAAACATTGCATAACCACAAAGCCCACTCCATTTTCGAGCAATTGCCCGAGAAATCCTGCGAATTAATAGAAATAATACTTTGTCAGACAATCCATTCTTAAGCATCCACCCCAATCCAGCTTGCCGCTCCGGCGCCTCTATGGCCTGATACTTTGCGTAGCGTAGAGGGGTGTGCGTCATGAGCAGCAGGAAAAGCGACGATAGCGGTCAGGCGCATCACGAATCCGGCAGACCCAAGCCCTTCACCGACCGCGATCTGGAATGGTACGGCGAGGCCTATGAGCGCGCCTACATGGAAAAGCTCAAGATCGATGACAAGTTGCAAGCGCTGATGGCGAAACTGCAGCCGAAAAAAGTGATCATGCACTGACGACGCGGGGGCCAAAGAGCCCTCGTTGAGCCCGCCGGGAAAGCGGTCAAGCCAACCCAACGCCAATGGGATTCTTGGCCGCTATAAAAACACGTGACCCGCGACCCCAATCAAGCCAACCGCGGCTGATGTGTCGGTCGACGTCACGGCATGGGCGATCGCGATGCCCTGTGCGATAGCGTCTGAGGAAGAATTGTAATCCAGCCCATAAGTCACCGCCGCCTGATAGCCAACGCTGATCTTGTTATCGAGCAGTTTGGGCACCCAACCCCATGTTGGGTCGTTTGCGAAGGCATGAGCGTCAGACAGCATCTTCTGGATCAGGCCTTCCTTGGTGGTGAGGCCTGTCTTGATGCGGTTATCCCAATAGCTCAGCTCATCAACATTTGGCGCGGTTGAGCCGGTGC
>CANGOK010000308.1 GCA_947455285.1 Beijerinckiaceae bacterium
ATGCGAGACGCGAGATCACGCAGCCTGGGACCGAAATTTTTCACGAAGCTGGCTTTCTTTATTGGAAGCGGAACGACCTTCGCGGGCGCTTCAACTTTCAATTTGATGGGCGCATTTGCTGCGGGGAGAGACATGAGGCGACACACTCAGACGATACGTTTGATGGCGAGGCTTGAGAGGTAGGCGCTCGTATTATCGGGATCGAAGATCTTGCCGTCGAAGAAGGTCTCCGGACCACGCGAACTTGACGCAGGCGCCGTCGCCCCAATGCTCTTAGCGGCGTCGCGCCAAATATCTTCGCGATTCACTTTATCGACGAGGGCCTTGATGTCCGTCGTCGCCTCAAGTTTGCCCCAGCGAATGTTTTCGGCGAGGAACCATGCGTCATGGCTCTTGAAGGGATAGGAAGCATCGTCTCTGAAGAATTTCATTTCAAGGCCAGTGGCCTTGGCCACACGCCCATTGCCGTAATTGATGTCACCCTTCAGGCGGCCGAGCACATCAGCGGCCGGCACGTTGAACCACTGGCGACGACCGAGAATATTGGCCATCTCTTCCTTGTTCTCGATCTTGTCGGCCCATTGCTGGGCTTCAAGAACTGCGGCCAGCAGCGCCTGCGTCGCTTTCGGATTTTTATCCACCCAATCCGCACGCATTGCGAGGGCTTTTTCGGGGTGTTTCTTCCAGATCTCGCCTGTGGTGCAGGCGGTGAAGCCGATGCCCTGATTGACGAGCTGTTCGTTCCATGGCTCGCCAACGCAAAAGGCGTCCATGTTTCCAACTTTCATATTCGCAACCATTTGCGGCGGTGGCACGACGATGGTGGAGACGTCTTTATCAGGATCGATTCCTGCCGCGGCGAGCCAGTAGCGAATCCAGCAATCATGGTTTCCACCGGGGAAGGTCATGGCGACCTTCACGTCCTTGCCGGAAGCTCTTTTCTTTTCGAAGGCCGCTTTTAAAGGCGTCGCATCGAGACCCACGCCTGTGTCTTTATATTCCTGCGCAACGGAAATCGCCTGACTGTCGAGATTGAGGCGCGCGAGAATATACATCGGGGTTGGAACATTATTCGTCGTCACCTTGCCCGTTGAAATCAGGTAGGGCATCGGAGTGAGGATATGTCCGCCATCTATGCCGTTTTTATCGGCGCCAAGCACAAGATTGTCGCGCGTGGCGGCCCACGAAGCCTGTTTCGAAATCTCGATGTCTTTCATTCCATATTTGTCAAAGAGTCCCTTTTCCTTTGCGATAACCAGCGGCGCTGCATCTGTGAGAGCGATGTAGCCGAGCACCGCCTTGCTCAGCTCAGGACCTGCGCCTTGTGCGAAGACACCGCTGGGGAAGGCGCTGCTGATGGCGCCGCTCAGCGCTGTAGCGCCCGACATGCGCAGAAAATCACGACGGGTTGCGGTCAGCGCCGGGGGCTTGGCCATGGTGGCGTCGTTCTTTTGCTGCATCGCTGACTCCTGCGGCTTGTGAAAAGATCGCGACGCACAGGCCGCGTTTGTTTTCGTCAAAGCAGGGAGCGTGCCAAACGGCGACCGGGCCCAATACATGCCCTTTTCCATGTGCGCATGCTGAAGCATGCGCCTGATGGAGAATGAGGCCCGGATCGCATTTTGCTTGGAATTTAAGCAGAATGATTAGTGATGCGACGCTTTTGACGCTGTGTGGTCGCCACGCTTCGAAATTTGCTCGATTAACGCCGCGCTTGCCTCTCCACCACGCAGGCGAAGTCATTCGCCCAACTCTTGAGCATAATGGCGCTGAAGATTGGCGTCGCCTCGCAGGCGGCGCTCAAGGTGTCTGCTCAGAGGATGAAATTTTGCTTGATGAGATTCAGGCTCTCAGCCGGCTTCTTGAAGCCAGCAGGCAGGCTCTGGATATATGTCGAGCTTGCTGGCGGAGAGGGAGGGATTCGAACCCCCGGTACGGTTGCCCGTACTTCGCATTTCGAGTGCGACGCATTCGACCACTCTGCCACCTCTCCGCAGATCGAAGCCTGAACTTCGATGGTCGGGCGGGGCTGTACCACGATGGGGGCGCGGCTTCAACCGTCATTGAAGATATCCCTGCCCATGTCCATTGACGCGCGGCGCGCGCTGTTGTTTACATGTGCCCGCTCCGGCTTCGCCGGCGGCCCCTATGGCGGAACTGGTAGACGCGTCCGACTCAAAATCGGATTCCGCAAGGAGTGCTGGTTCGATTCCGGCTAGGGGCACCAATCTCTTCCGCAAATCTCACGCGATTCGCTCCACCGCGACGGCGGTCGCTTCGCCGCCGCCGATGCACAGGGTGGCCACGCCCCGGCGCAGGCCGCGCCGCCTCAAAGCGGCCAGCAGCGTCACGAGGATTCGCGCCCCCGAAGCGCCGATGGGGTGGCCCAGCGCGCAGGCGCCTCCGTTCACGTTGACCTTGTCATGGGGCAGGCTGAGCTCGCGCATGGCCGCCAGCGCCACAACAGCGAAGGCCTCGTTGATCTCGAAGAGGTCGACCTCGTCGAGCCGCCAGCCGGCCTTGCGCATCAGCGCCTCCACCGCCCCGACCGGAGCTGTGGTGAAATCAGCGGGCGCTCGGGCTTGGCCGGCATGGGCGACGATGGCGGCCAGAGGCGTCAGGCCCCGGCTCTCGGCCTGCGAGCGTCGCATGAGCAGGAGCGCGGCCGCACCATCCGAAATCGACGAAGAATTAGCGGCGGTCACCGTTCCCTGGGGATGGAAGGCGGGTTTGAGCTGCGGGATCTTGTCCGGCCGCGCCTTGCCCGGCTGTTCGTCGACGCTCACCATGGCCTCGCCAAGCTTGACCGGTGCAATCTCCTCGTCAAAGGCGCCGCTCGCGATGGCCGTCTTGGCGCGCTCCAGCGAGGCCAAGGCGTAGTCGTCCTGCATTTTCCGCGTGAAACCGAGGCGCTGCGCCGTGTCCTCGGCGAAGGCGCCCATGAGGCGGCCCTTTTCGTAGGCGTCCTCGAGCCCGTCGAGGAACATATGGTCGAGCGTGCGTCCATGGCCCAGCCGGTAGCCGGCACGGGCGCGGTCGAGCAGATAGGGGGCGTTGCTCATGCTTTCCATGCCGCCGGCCACCACGATCCCGGCGCTGCCCGCTACGATCATGTCGTGGGCGAGCATCACCGCCTTCATGCCGGAGCCGCAGACCTTGCTGATCGTCGTGCAGGGGACCGCCTGCGGCAGGCCCGCGCCCAGCGCCGCCTGACGTGCCGGCGCCTGCCCAAGCCCCGCCGACAGCACATTGCCCATGAGAACTTCGTCTACCGCTTCTCCCGCGATCCCGGCGCGGGCGACCGCGGCTTCAATGGCGATGGCGCCCAAACGCGGAGCAGGGCAGCCGCCAAGCGCGCCCAGAAAACCGCCCATGGGCGTGCGGGCGGCGGCGACGATGACGATGGGGTCGGCGAGCATGA
>CANGOK010000309.1 GCA_947455285.1 Beijerinckiaceae bacterium
GAAGGACGTTTTGCTGTTTTGACGTGTCCAGACCTGTTTGGCGAATGAGACCGTAGGCTGACCCGATTGGGCGACGCCGTATCGATCGGTCCAAGATGTGATCGCATTTCCAGATGCGTCTGCCCAGACGCCTGGATATGTGTCGGTCCGTTTCAGATCCGCCGCATATTCCTCGCCATCAGCGGTCTTGAGATATCGCAGGGTCGTATTGGCGCGCAGAACCGTGACGCCTGCGCCTGCCCCGATGAAGGGGCTGAATCCGCGCCATGAACCAAGATCAATATAGGCGTTCCACATCAGGTCGAGTTTGTTCAACTGCGCCTTGGTGACGGGATCGCAGGTGTCGTGGATAGAATCCCAGAGGTACCCAATCTTCAGGTTGGTGACCTGATCGGTCAGTCCACTCAGCGCATAGGGACAGGTCACGGCATTGCTTGTCTTGGTGAAATCGCGTGGCTTGTTCCACCCGATCGTCAGGTCGCTGCGCAGCCAATCGTTGAACTTGAAACCTGCGCCAACGTCGACGGCCCAGTTGATATGTCTGACATTGGGGGTCTCGGGCGCAAGCTGCGGTCCTTTGTTATTGCTCCAGCCGAGATCGCCGCGCAGATACCAGCCTGAACCCAGTTCAACAGGCTTGCTGATATATTCGGGCGCGCTTTCGACCGGGAATTTGAAATCTGCGGCGGAGGCCTGCTGGGCGATCAGAACGAGCGTAGCGGCGAGCCCGGCGATCCCGAGGCGATTCGAAAAAGAATCCATTTTGAAAATTCCTAGCCAAGCGCAAGTGAGTCACTTACACTTGAGCTTGGCTTTAAATATTTAATGTTTGGTAACCATGAAAGTGGGGATGAAAGCGCGGGAGGGCAGCTCCGCTGGCTAAAATTCGCCGCCCGTCAGGCCGTAGCGAAGGCCGATGCGCAAATCATGGGAGGAAAGGCCGATCTGCTGAACCTGCCCGGCGCAGGGTCCCATTGCGGGCGTGCACGCCATGGCGCCGCTGCGGGCCGCGCCAAGAGTCATATAGCGATAGCCAGCTTCAATTTTCAGCCTGGACGAAAGGTCCCAGGAGGCGCCCGCCATCAGCGCGAAAGAAGGGCGCACCTGCGAAGCCCTCGGCGCCTGACCCGCGCTGTGTCCGTTGGCGGCGACCACGGTCATCTGTGCGAAGGACGTATGCGCCACGCCTGCGCCAAAGCCGATATAGGGCGTGACATCGAACCAGGAGCCGATTTCCCCATAGACATTGGCCATAAGCGCGGCGCTTTGGGTGGAGGCTGAATAGGCGTCGCTGCAGCGGGCTGCGCCGCAGTTGGCCGCATCCACGTAAGAAGTCCGTGCGGTATAGCGTGCTGAACCGCGATATTCGCCTGTGACGTCGGCGCGGACATAGTCGTTGAATTGATAGCCCGCCCCAAGGCCAAGCAACATGGCGTGGCCAGGCTGCGTCGCGTCATATTGGAAGCCGGTCGGCGCAGTTGAGAAAGTCGAAGCGGCGCTGCGTGTCTGCAGGGCGCCGAAACCCGTGTCCGCGCGCAGATAGGCGCCCGATTCCGGCGCGAATCTGCCGCGAAGGGCAGGGGAGTCGAGGGAGGGGGCGGGGGGTAGGAGATCGGCGGCGCAGGCCGGCGCCGATTGCGCGATGAAAGCCGCTAGGCCGATATAGATCGCAGCTTTCGACACCGTGGCTCCATCCGCACGCCGACGCCGAAACGTCGATTCATGGGTTAGGACCTTGGGGGAAAGTTATTAATCACCGGTTAACCATAAGGATAATCAGTCCTTTGGCGCCCTTTTGCGTCATTTTGCGCGGCGCCGCCTCAAGCCTTGGCCCTAGGCTCAAAAATCACGGTTTCCTCGCGATTCCGCTCCTTGCCGTGTTCCCGACACAATGGCGCCGTTAACCATGCCTTAACCATAACTGCGGTTCGGTCTCCTCCAGTGCGTCTAAAAAGCTGCGCGCAAGGTTGACGGAACCTTCCTTTAACCATCGCGGGCCTAGGACAGTCGCCTGTATCCGGATCGAAAAGGAGTACCGGGATGACGTTTTTTTCAAGCGGCCGCGGCCTCAAACTGGTTTTCGCCCTGACGGCCGCCCTGTCGATGGCGGCTTGCTCGAAGAACCCTGAAGACGCCAACGCGCTCGGCGGCGGCGCGGGCGGTTTTGGCGCTGGCGCAGGCTCGGGCGTCGCGACCCCCGGCAGCCCGCAGGATTTCATCAGCAACGTGGGCGATCGCGTTCTCTTCGAGACCGATTCCTCCGAACTGACCTCTGTTGGGCAGGCGACCCTCGAAAAGCAGGCGCGCTGGCTGCAGCAATATGCGCGCTACAACTTCACGATGGAAGGTCACGCTGACGAGCGCGGCACTCGCGAATATAACTTCGCGCTCGGCGCCCGCCGCGCGGAAGCTGCGAAGAACTATCTGCTCGCCAAGGGCATCGCTGCCTCGCGCATCCGCACCATCAGCTATGGCAAGGAACGCCCAGTGGCGGTTTGCGACGACATTTCCTGCTGGTCGCAGAATCGTCGCGCGGTCACCGTGCTGAACGGCGGCAATTCCTGAACCTGACCGCCTTGGTCTTCGTGAACGGCGCTCCCTTGGGGGCGCCGTTTGCTTTTGCAGCCTTGCCTTGGCCATACCGCAGCTTCACCAAATTTTGGCCCCAGTTGCGCCCCTATGCTAAAGGGAAGACTGAACACCCCGGAAACCAGCGAATGACGCCCTCCAAGGTTCTTGCAGCCAGCGCGCTTGCGCTTATCGCCTTCGCTGGCGCCGCGCAGGCGCAATTGCTCCGACCGCCGGCCGAAGTGCCAGATGCGATCTTCGAGCCTGCGCAGGCGACGGATGCAGCCGGCGCGCAACTGCGCATAGATCGGCTTGAGAACCAGATCCGCAGCATGACCGGCCAGATGGAGGAGATGCAGTTCCAGATCCGTCGGCTTGAAGAGCAGCTGCGCAAATTCCAGCAGGATGTCGATTTCCGTTTCGACGAGCTGAAGGGCGCGAAGCCCGGCGCGCGTCCTGCGTCGTCTGCGCCCGCTGCTCCGGCGGCGCCTGCGAACCAACGCCGTGGCGACGCTTTCGATCCCGCGGTTGATCCCACGGCGCCCGGCGCCCCGCGTGATCTCGCCGCAATGGCGCCGGGAGAGAACGCTGCGCCCCCGCCCCGTCGCGGCCGCTCCGCAGTGCTGAATCCTGCCTTGCCCGCAGGGCCGCTTTCTAGCGGGGAGGAGGCCGAGACGGGCGCCCCGCTCGACCTCACCCGTAAACCTGCCGGGGTCGATCCGACTGCGACGGCCAGCCTTCAGGGGCAGGCGGCGCCGCGCGCGCCCGAACCCGTCACCCAGAACGCCTCGCTTCCCGCGCCCGCCAATGATTACGACGCCGGA
>CANGOK010000310.1 GCA_947455285.1 Beijerinckiaceae bacterium
AGGCCCCTGACGCCCGAAGCCGCCGCCATCAGGCTCGAGCCAACCTCGCCGCGCGCCTGCAAAAGCTCCTCGGCGCCCTTGCGCAAAGCCTCCGCATTGAGGCCAAAAGCGCTGGCGAAGATGTCGCGACTGAGTTGGCCCAGATATGGCCCGAGCGCGCCATCGTCGAGCGCCTTCTCATCAGTGTCGAGCAGCGTGTTTTTCGTACCCTTGCGCCGCACGAAGGCGAGCCTTGCGCCTGCGCGCGACATGACTTCGCCGCCAAGCCGAAGCTCACTCGTCTTGAAACGAAAATCGTAAGTCGTGCGCATCGGGAAGCCGAAAAGGAGATCGCCCACCGCCGCCAGCGTCGAGGACTTCCCCGCTTCATTGGCGCCGAGAATGACATGCAGCTTCGCATCCGCACGCAAGGTCATGCTGCGATCAGAGAAAGCGCCATATTTGATGAGGTCGAGACGGCCCAGGCGCATCAGCGATCCTCCCCATGGGCAGCGCGATCAAGCAACAAAGCGCGTGCTTGGGCGATCAGTTCAGGGGCGTCGAGCATATCAAAGCCAAGCGTGGCGCCGCCTGATTTCGATTGCAGCATCACCATGTCTTCAGCGAGGCGCCGGTTCAGCGCCTCAGCATCGCCGCCAGCCAGCAGGGCGTCGAGATCGACGCCCGCCATATCCTCGCCAGCGCTCGCCGCAACGTCGTTTGTGTCAATGCGCAGTTTTTCAATCCAGATGTCTTCGGCGCTTTGCTGTGCGGCGGCCAGCGCGTCGACGGCGAAACCATCGTGATCGGCGAGAAGCGCGCGATGCAGCGCGGTGGCTCCCGTGATGTGCAGGCGCGCAGCGATCAAGCGCCCTTCAGCCTCCTGCGCGACCGGCGCGAAAGCCTTCGCCACGGCGCCAAGCAAAGCGTCTCTTCCGTCATGCCGGCTCGCATCAACAACGACCTCCGCCCAACGCGCCTGATCGGTGATGACGCGGCGCACCTCGCGCACCCGCCCGTCCTGCACGTCGACAAACACCGCGCCCTTGGGGCCGCACTCGCGAATGCTGCGTCCCTGCAGATTGCCGGGGTAGACGATGTGGGGATGCTCGTGCAGCACTTCGAATTGATGCACATGGCCGAGCGCCCAGTAGTCATAGCCTCGCGCCACCAGATCACCGGAGGAACAGGGCGCATAGGACGCATGGCCGGGCTTGCCGTCGCAGGACGTGTGCAACAAGCCGATGTTGAAATAACCCTCGACCTTCTCGGGATAGGAGCCCGACCAGTTCTCGGTCTCCTCACGCTCCAGAAAGCTGCGGCCGTGAATGGCCACGCGCAGGGCTTCAAGCTTGTGGGTCTTGGCGCGCTTCACCGGGAAGGTCGTGACATTGTCCGGCAGTGTGATCTCTTTCGTCACGACATTCTTGGCGTCGTGATTGCCGTGGATGATGAAGACCGGAATGGATTCGCGATGCAGCCGCGACAGTTCGCGCGCGAAGAAGAGGCCGATGGCGGTATCCTTCCACTCGCCGTCATAGACATCGCCCGAAATGACCACGAAGGCCACGCGCTCAGTGATGGCTCGGGTGATGAGGTCGGAAAAGGCGGAGCGGCTGGCTTCAGCGAAACGCCGGGCGATCCCCTCGTCTTTCAGGGACAGGCCCAGCAACGGACTGCCCAGATGCAGATCGGCGCAATGAAGAAATGTGAAATCCATGGCCCGGCTCAAGCGGAGAAGCGACGTGAACAAGACAAGAACATTGACCGGATCGCGCGGCGAAGCAAGGGGCAATCGTCTCCGTCCCCAGTTTCCCCGATTGCCCTGAACGCGCCGCCTCTGTAGAGGCAGAACAGGATATTTGCAGGAGCGGATGATGAGCGAATTGCGGGTCGTGATCGCGGGCGCAGCCGGACGCATGGGACGCATGCTCATTCAAGCGGTTGACCAGACGCCAGGCATGAAGCTTTCGGGCGCGCTGGAGCGGCCGGGCTCTGCGGCGATCGGCCAAGACGCGAGCCTTCAGGCGGGCTGCGGCGCGAGCGATGTGCGGATCTCGGACAATGCGCTGGAGACCCTGCTTCACGCCGATGCGGTGATCGATTTCACCACCCCCGCCTCGACCGTCGCTCTAGCTGCGCTGGCCGCACAGGCGCGCCTCGTCCATGTGATCGGCACGACGGGCCTTTCCCCCGACGACCTCGCCAAGATCGACGCCGCCGCCCGTCATGCGGTGGTCGTGCGCTCCGGCAATATGAGCCTTGGCGTGAACCTGCTGGCGGGGCTTGTGAAGCGCGCGGCCTCGATCCTTGGCGATGACTACGACATTGAGATCGTGGAGATGCATCACCGCATGAAGGTCGATGCGCCCTCGGGCACCGCCCTGCTGCTGGGCGAAGCGGCGGCCAAGGGCCGCGAGATCGATCTTGCGAGCCATTCCCAGCGCGTGCGTGACGGCCACACAGGCGCCCGCACGCCTGGCGACATCGGCTTCGCCACCCTGCGCGGCGGCACCGTCATCGGCGACCACAGCGTGATCTTCGCTGGTCCCGGCGAACGGCTGGAGCTCGCCCACAGGGCCGAGGATCGCGGCCTATTCGCGCGCGGCGCGGTGCGGGCGGCGCATTGGGGCCATGGCCGCAAGCCCGGCCACTATTCCATGGCCGACGTGCTCGGCTTCAACGATCCCCAATGATCGAACTCGCGCCCGGCCTTCTCTATCGGCCCGGCTTTTTCGACCGCGCCGCACAGGAGGCGCTCGTCGCTGACCTGCGCACGGCCGTGCGCCTCGCCCCGCTCTTCACGCCGCGAATGCCCCGCACGGGCAAGCCCTTCTCAGTGCGCATGACCAATTGCGGCGAGCTTGGCTGGGTGTCGGATGAAACACGCGGCTATCGCTATCAGGCGACCCATCCCGTGACAGGCGAGCCATGGGCGCCCATTCCCGACCTTGCGATGAAGGCGTGGAAGACTGGAGGCTTTCACGCCCCACCGCAGGCTTGTCTGGTGAATTTTTATGACGCCAAGGCGCGCATGGGCCTGCATCAGGATCGCGATGAGAAGGCGCTGGATGCGCCGGTGGTTTCGATTTCGCTCGGCGACGCCTGCCTGTTTCGCTTTGGCTCTACGTCGCGTGGCGGCCCGACGAAATCCATCCGTCTCGAATCAGGCGATCTCGTCGTGATCGGCGGCGCCTCGCGCCTGTGCTTCCACGGCGTGGACCGCATCTATCCGGGAACCTCGACCCTGCTCGCCGAAGCCGGGCGGATCAACCTCACCCTTCGCCGGGTTGACACTCCATAGCAACCGGCGTGATCCAACCGACCATGGCGCCCGTGGCGTCGCGGACGATGGCGATGCGGCCGATGCCCGGAATGTCGAAGGCCGGCCGCGCCAA
>CANGOK010000311.1 GCA_947455285.1 Beijerinckiaceae bacterium
CCTCTCGCGCGCCTTGCGGGCGGAATTCCACATCGCGTCCCTTGCCGAAATCCTCCGCCGCCGTGGCGAGCCGCAGGATCGGGCGGATCTGATTGCGCAAAAACGCTATGGCCACCGCCAGCAGAACCAGCGAGGCGCCAAGCATCCACATCAGGAAAATATGGGAGTTCGACGCATAGGCGGAGTTGCGGAGCGTGAGGACGCGCAGCACGCCGTCATCGAGCAGGATCTGGATCTCAACGAGATTCGAACGGCCCACCGTATCGATCCAGAAGGGTCGCTTGATCTGTGCCGCAAGCTCGCGCGACAGGGCGCTGTCGAGCAGTGAGAAGAAGGGCTTCGGGAGCGGCAGCGGCAATTCTTGCTTCGCCAAAATATCGACATCGAGTTGTAGTCGCTGGCTTGCGATCTTGCGAAGATCTGCGCGCGCCTCCGGCGCGGGGAGCATTTTATAAAGATCGATCACCGCGCTGATATCGCGCACGACGCCTGCCGAGAGGCGAAAGGTGACGGTCTGCCAGTGTCGCTCCATAAAGAAATAGGCGACCACCGACTGCAGGATCACCATCGGCAGGATGACGATCAGCAGGGAACGTGCGTATAGGCCCTTGGGCATGAGCCCCGTCACCCAGCGCGCGAAATCATCCCAGCGATTGCGCCAGCGCGAAAGGTGACGTGCGACGCCCGCCGCGAGTGTTTCCTCGCTCATCTGTCGACGACCAGACGGTAGCCCGCGCCGCGCGCGGTTTGCAGATAGGCGGGGTCTGCCGGGTCGCGCTCGATCTTGCGGCGGAGCCGATTCATCTGCACATCGATGGTGCGTTCGTTGCCGGCGGCGACGTCGCCAGCCAGCGCCTCGCGCGAGACAGGCTCGCCGGGAGTCTGCGCCAGCAGTTTGAGCATGTAGCGTTCGCGATCTGTCAGCTTCAGCGTTTCCTCGCCCTGACGCAGTTCGCCCCGATCGACATCGAAAACGAAATCGCCAAACCGGACCAGTTGCACAAAGCTCGTCTCCGCCTGTGGCGGCGGCGCCTGAGTGCGGCGCAGGATCGAGGCGATGCGAAGCGACAGTTCCTTCGGTTCGAAGGGCTTGGAGAGATAATCATCCGCGCCCGCTTCAAAGCCGCGCACGCGATCTTCAGCGTCTGAACGCGCGGTCAGCATGAGGATCGGCAATTGCGATTCCTTGCGCAGGGAGATGGCGAGATCAAAGCCGTTCTCGCCGGGCATCATCACATCGAGGATCAAGAGATCGAAAGCGAAGCTGGCGATATGTTTGCGCGCCTCGGCGGCGTTCTGCGCCGTCGTCACGCGGAAGCCCTGTGCGCCGAGATAACGCGACATAAGCGCGCGAATGCGCCGGTCGTCATCGACCAGGAGGAGATGCGCGGCATCGTCGGCGGGCGCAGGGCGGGTGACAGTTTTCACCGCTTGGCTGGTTTCGTCCGTCATGGCGCCGCCCTTTGTTCACGCCAGACCAGACGCGCGACTTTCTCACGCTCGTCGGGATCGATCATCCCCAGCAGAAAATCGACGGCGGCGGAGCGGGCGCCGCCCTCAAGGCCATCAAGCGCACGGGTGAAGCGTTCCGTTTGCAGCCGCGCGAGGTCGCGCGCCAGCCGACGCCCCTCGGGCGTGGGATAAAGAAGCCTTTGCCTGCGATCGCTCACCCCTGCGCGCTGCTCCACATAATTCTGGTCCAGCAGCTCTTTCAGCACGCGGCTGAGGCTCTGCTTGGTGATGCGCAGGATATCCAGCAATTCGGCGATGGTGAGGCCGGGCTGGCGATCGACGAAATGCAGGACGCGATGATGGGCGCGGCCAAAGCCGATGTTGGCAAGGATGCGGTCGGGGTCGCCGACAAAATCGCGATAGGCGAAGAACAGAAGTTCGATCAGGTCGAACATGGGTTCGGGCTCGTCATCCGAAGGCGGAGCCGCAGGCTGTCTGGCTTGTTGCACAGCTGACGCCATGGAAGGAACCCATCTTTATGTCAGTGACATTGACATATTTCAGGTTGAAGTTTAAGCGTCAAGGCACGATAATTCAGCTTTAGGGGTGCAATTCTGGCGATTTTCCGCCGGTTTTCCGCAGATCGCCCCGAGGAGACAAGCCCATGTCAGTTCTTCCCTTTGACCAGCGCGACGGTTTCATCTGGGTGAACGGCGTGCTCATGCCTTGGCAGGACGCCAAACTGCATGTGCTCTCCCATGGGCTGCACTATGGCAGCAGCGTCTTCGAAGGCGAGCGCGCCTATGGCGGCAAGATCTTCAAGATCACCGAACATTCCGAGCGCTTCCGCAAGTCCGCTGAAATCCTCGATTTCGAAATTCCCTATAGCGTCGCCGAACTCGACGCCGCCAAGCAGCTGGTCGTTGAAAAGAACGGCATGCAGAGCTGCTATGTGCGCCCCGTCGCATGGCGCGGCAGCGAGATGATGGCGGTCTCGGCGCAGAACGCGACCATCAATGTCGCCATCGCGGTTTGGGACTGGCCGAGCATGTTCGACGTGAACGAGAAGATGCGCGGCATCCGTCTCGACATCGCCGAATACCGTCGCCCCGATCCGGCGACCGCGCCCTGCCACGCCAAGGCGGCTGGCCTCTATATGATCTGCACGATCTCCAAGCACCGCGCCGAGCGTCGTGGTTATGCGGACGCGATGATGCTCGACTGGCAGGGGCGCGTGGCCGAATGCACGGGCGCCAACATCTTCTTCACGAAGGATGGCGTCATCCATACGCCCATCGCCGATTGCTTCCTTGATGGCATCACCCGCCGCACGGTCATCGACCTCGCCCGCGCGCGCGGCATCGAAGTCGTCCAGCGCCGCATCATGCCCGAAGAGCTCGCCACCCTCGATGAATGCTTCATCTGCGGCACGGGCGCCGAAGTGACCCCCGTCTCCGAGGTCGGCCCTTACAAGTTCACCCCCGGCCAGATCTCGCGCACGCTGATCGAGGACTATACGGCGGAAGTGAACAAGTAAGGATCAGGCGCGACTGCGCTGCACCTTGATATGAAAAGACAAAGGCCCGGCTGCTCGTAAGCGCCCGGCCTTTTCTTTTGTCCGTCGCGTTATTCGACGACGAGATAGCCTCTGGCGGTCGCCTCGTTAAACTCGCCGAAAAAGAGATACCGTCCGGGCTGCAAGGGGCGAAGTTTGAACAGGCCCTCTGCGTTTGCGCCGACCACACGCTCCACGCGCAGATCTTTGCTTTCAAATTCTTCCGGGGTCGGATCTTCGTTGATGACGCGCAACATGACCGGCTTGCCCGCGGGCGCCTTCAGTTCCG
>CANGOK010000312.1 GCA_947455285.1 Beijerinckiaceae bacterium
CCTTACGCAGCAGGCTACTACGCCGATCCCTATTATGACTTCGGCTATTACGGCGCCGGTTATTATGGCCCGGGCTATGCGCCTATCGGCTGGGGCGACAACTATGGCCCGACCTATGTCGCCTATCGCAACGGCCCCCTCGTCAGGCGGGCAGCTGTCGTGACGCGCGGGCCTTATCGAACCGTGCGCGTCGCAGCGCCTGCGCGCAGCCTCCGGGCTCATCCGGCGCACATGCGCCCTGCCCATGCGCCGGTTCGGATGCACCGCGTGCAAAATCAAAATATGAAAGTTGCGTCGAAATGACCGACTGACTTGTGGAGCGGCCCGCCAAAGGCCGCTCCTTCGCCTTATGCAGAGCTGGCTCCCGGCCCCGCTCCGGCTATGATGGCGCCGCCACCTCAAGGAGCGCGCCATGGGTTTCAACTTCAACACCGCACCGTCGATCATCTCGGCCCCGGGCGCCATTGCGCGGCTGGGAGAGATCGCTCAGGGCAAGCTTGGCGCGCGTGTGCTGGTCGTCACCGATCCCGGCCTCGTCAAGCTCGGCGTGATCGCGCGCGGTCTTGAGGCTCTGGAGAAGGCCGGCGTCGCCTGCGCCATCTTCGATCAGGTCGAAGCCGACCCGCCCGACCATTGCGTGTTGGCTGCAGCGAAGGCCGCGAGCGATTTTGACGCCACCGGCGTCATCGGCTTTGGCGGCGGCTCGTCGCTCGATGTCGCCAAGCTAGCCGCGCTGCTCGCCAAAAGCCCGCAGGCCCTGACCGACGCCTATGGCGTTGGCCGCGCGCGCGGCCCGCGCCTGCCGCTCGTTCTTGTACCCACCACGGCGGGGACGGGCTCGGAGGCGACGGCGGTCGCGGTCGTGACGACCGGCGCAGCCGAGAAGATGGGCGTGGTGTCACCCACCATCCTGCCCGATGTCGCGCTTCTCGATCCCGAACTGACCCTTGGCCTGCCTCCTCATGCGACCGCCGTCACAGGCGTCGACGCCATGGTCCACGCCATCGAGGCCTTCACATCGATCAATCCCAACAACAGCCCCATTTCGCGGACACTGGCGCGCGAAGCGCTGGCCCTGCTTGGCGCGAACATCCGCACCGCCGTGATGCGGGGCGATGATCTCTCTGCACGCGAAGCCATGCTGAACGGATCGCTTCTGGCGGGCATGGCCTTCGCCAACGCCTCGGTCGGCGCGGTGCATGCGCTGGCCTATCCGCTCGGCGGGCATTTTCATCTGTCGCATGGGCTCACCAATGCGCTGGTTCTGAGCCATGTGCTGCGTTTCAACATGAGCGCCTGCGCCCCCGCCTATGCGGAACTGGCGCCCATCGTCTTCGCCGACGCCCCGCAGGGAAGCGTCGAGGCGCGGGCGAATTTCTTCGTCGAGGCTATGGCGGAGCTTTGCGCTGAGCTTGGCGTGCCGCTGCGCCTGCGCGACACGGGCGTGCCGCAAGATTCCTTGCCCATGCTCGCCCGCGACGCCATGAACCAGACTCGCCTGCTCGTGAACAATCCGCGCGTAGTCACTGAGGCCGATGCTTTGGCGATCTATGAGGCGGCCTACTGATGGCTGAAGCGCAACGCGAGGCGCGGCTGACCCGCGCCGATTTCCGCCATTTCGAACCGATCGCCACCCGCTGGGCCGACAATGACGTCTATGGCCATGTGAACAACGTGGTCTATTACAGTTTCTTCGACACCGCTGTGAACCGGCTGCTGGTCGAGCGCGGCGCCCTCGACATCGCCAATAGCGAAACCGTGGGGCTGGTCGTCGCCAATTCCTGCACCTTCTTCGAAAGCGTCGCCTTTCCCGAAACCATCGATGTAGGGATGCGAATCGAACGCCTCGGCCGCAGTTCCGTAACTTACGAGCTCGCCGTGTTTCGCGCAGGCGGCGAGGCGGCTGCGGCGCAGGGCCGCTTCACCCACGTCTATGTCACGCGGGCCGACCAGCGCCCGACGCCTATCCCGCAGGCGGTGCTTGGGGTGCTGGAGGGGTTGCGCCGCCGTTGAGGCTGGCGATTTCCGCCCCACCCGTGATATGAGAGCGCCCGAAGGAACCCTCTCATGTCCACTGCCGAACTTGATCCGGCCGCGACGCCTGTCGCCGCCACCCCAGACGCCCGTCCTTCCCTGCTGGGCCTGACCCGCGAGGGTTTGGCGCAGGCGCTCGTCTCCATTGGGGTGCCCGAGCGTGAGATCCGCATGCGCGTGAACCAGCTCTGGCACTGGATCTACTTTCACGGCGTGACCGATTTCTCGCTCATGACCAATGTGGCCAAGGCGCTGCGGGCGAAGCTTGCGGAACATTTCACCCTCGCCCGTCCGCAGGTCATCGCCGAGCAGGTGTCGAAGGACGGCACCCGCAAATGGCTGATCCGCATGCCGCCGGTCGACGCAAGGGATCGCGGAGCGGAGATCGAATGCGTCTATATTCCCGAGCGCGACCGCGGCACGCTTTGCGTCTCGAGCCAGGTCGGCTGCACGCTCACCTGCACCTTCTGCCATACGGGCACGCAGAAGCTTGTGCGCAACCTCACCGCTCAGGAGATCGTCCAGCAACTCGTCGTCGCGCGTGACCGCATCGGCGATTTTCCGGGCTTGACGCCGCCAACCGATGGGCTGCTGCCATCGGGCGAGGGTGTGCGCGCGGTCTCGAACATCGTCTTCATGGGCATGGGCGAGCCGCTCTATAATTTCGACCATGTGCGCGACGCCATCGCAGTTCTCTCGGACGGGGACGGCCTGTCCCTCTCCAAGCGCCGTATCACGGTCTCGACCTCCGGCGTCGTGCCGGAGATCCCGAGCCTCGGCGACAAGATGGGAACCATGCTCGCCATCTCGCTCCATGCGGTGCGCGATGATCTGCGCAACAAGCTGGTTCCCCTGAACAAGAAATATCCGATCAAGGAATTGCTTGAGGCCTGCCGTAACTATCCTGGCCTTTCCAACGCTCGTCGCATCACCTTCGAATATGTGATGTTGAAGGGCGTGAACGACTCTCCCGCCGATGCGCGCGAACTGGTGCGCCTGCTCAAAGGCATTCCGGCCAAGATCAATCTCATTCCCTTCAATCCCTGGCCGGGCACGCAATACGAGTGTTCGGACTGGGACGTGATCGAGCGGTTTTCCGAGATCGTCTTCAATGCGGGCTATGCGAGCCCGGTGCGCACCCCGCGCGGCCGCGACATTCTGGCCGCCTGCGGCCAGCTCAAGAGCGAGACCGAAAAGCTGCGCGCCCGCGCAAGGATGATGCTGGAAGA
>CANGOK010000313.1 GCA_947455285.1 Beijerinckiaceae bacterium
CACCGAAGTCGAGGGCGAGGTCAAGAACAAGACCGAGTTCGGCCTCTTCATCGGCCTCGATGGCGACGTGGACGGCATGGTCCATCTCTCCGATCTCGACTGGAAGCGTCCGGGCGAGCAGGTGATCGAAGAGTACAAGAAAGGCGACATGGTCAAGGCTCAGGTTCTCGACGTGGACGTCGAGAAGGAGCGCATCTCGCTCGGCATCAAGCAGCTCAGCAGCGACCCCTTCGCCCAGAAGGTCGAAGGCGAGGCTGATCTGCGCAAGGGCGCGGTCGTGACCTGCGAAATCACCGAAGTGAAGGAAGGCGGCCTCGAGGTGACCCTCGTGGGCACCGATATGACCGCCTTCATCAAGCGCAACGAACTGGCCCGCGATCGTGCGGATCAGCGTCCCGAGCGCTTCGCGGTTGGTGAGAAGGTCGACGCCCGCATCACCATCTTCGACCGCAAGGCCCGCAAGGTCTCCGTGTCGATCAAGGCCCTTGAAATGGCCGAGGAAAAGGAAGCCATCGCTCAATACGGGTCGGCGGATTCCGGCGCCTCGCTGGGCGACATTCTGGGCGCGGCCCTCAAGGCCCGCAGCGACAAGCCGCAGGGCTAAGCTGGTTGCGGCCCTCGGGCCGAGCCATCAGGCAAATGAGGCCCGCGCCACCAGCGCGGGCCTTTCCATTTGAGAGGCTCGCCATTGCCCGCAGAACGCCTCCGGCGTAGGGTTGGCCTCGTTGCGCTCCACCTGCGATGAGACCGCCATGGCCACCTCCGACCAGACCTCCGATTACCTGCTTGATCGCCGCAATCTGCGCCGCAAACTCTCTTTCTGGCGCATCGCGGCCTTCGCCTTCCTGATCGTGGCCGCAGGCGCCGCGACCTGGCGGCTGGCGGGATCGTCTGGCGGCTCGCCGCTTCAGCACCATATCGCGCGCATCAGCATCAACGGAATCATCACCGGCGACCGCGACACCCTGAAGATTTTCGACGATGTGGCGAAGTCCCATGCCTCCGCCGTCATCCTCTCCATCGAAAGCCCCGGTGGCACGACCACGGGGGCGGAGCGGCTCTACGATCACATTCGCAAGCTCTCTGAAAAGAAGCCGGTCGTGGCGGTGGTGGGCGGCATGGCGGCGTCGGGCGGCTATATCGCAGCCATGGGCGCAGACCGCATCGTGGCGCAGGGCAATTCGCTGGTGGGCTCGATTGGCGTGCTCTTCCAGTTCCCCAATGTCGCCAAACTGCTCGACACAGTCGGCGTGAAAATGGAGGAGGTGAAGTCCTCTCCCCTCAAGGCATCGCCCAATGGTTATGAGCCCACTTCTCCCGAAGCCCGCGAAGCCCTTGCCGCGCTGGTGAAGGATTCTTTCGACTGGTTCAAGGACCTGGTGCGCGAACGCCGCGACATCAACGGCGAATCATTGAGCCAGGTGGCGGACGGCCGCGTCTTCACTGGCCGTCAGGCCCTCGCTCTCAAACTTGTCGATGCGCTCGGCACGGAACAGGACGCCATCGCATGGCTTGAGAAGGAAAAGAACATCGAAAAGAACCTGCCGGTCCGCGACTGGAAAAAGCGCCGATCTATCGATGACTTGGGCCTTCTGGGCATGGCTGCGGAAGGCGCCGCCTTGCTGGGCCTCGACGGCCCCGCCCTCTCCTTGCGGAAGCTGCAATCGTCAAGAGAAGAGTGGTTTCTTGACGGTTTGTTGAGCATTTGGCATGCTGGATCCGCCAATTGATTGATCAAACGGCCTATTGCCAACCAAACCGGATCAAAAAGAAATGATTAAATCAGAACTCGTCCAACGGATCGCCGAAAACAACCCCCACCTCTATCTGCGTGACGTCGAGAATATCGTGAACGCCATTCTCGACGAGGTCACCAACGCCCTTGCGCGTGGCGACCGGGTGGAGCTGCGCGGCTTTGGCGCTTTCGCCGTCAAGCGGCGCGACGCCCGTCAGGGCCGCAACCCCCGCACCGGCGCCAATGTCGCCGTGCATGAGAAATCGGTTCCCTTCTTCAAGACGGGCAAGGAACTGCGCGAACGCCTGAACGAGCAGCCCCTGCGCTGATCGACCAAGGGCTGGCGCGCCAGCCGGAGTGTGCGATGAAAACCCTACTGAAATGGCTGATCCTGTCTCCGATCGCCATCGTCATCGTCACCTTCGCGATCATCAACCGTCAGGTCGTCCCGGTGATCTTCGACCCCTTCGGGTCGGACGATCCGGGCCTTCGCCTGCAAGCGCCCCTGTTCTTCGTCATGTTCGCCGCCGCCATGGCCGGCGTCGTCGCGGGCGGTCTGGCGACCTGGATCGCCCAGGGTCGTCATCGCCGCGCCCTGCGGGACGCCCGCGCCGACGTGGCGCATCTGCGCGCCGAAGCCGACCGTATGCGCAACATGACCGCCCTTCCGACCCCCGGCGCCCGCGCGAGCTGAGCCGCCGGGGCGTTCTGTCCGGTGGCGGTCCGCCTCGCGAACCCCTATATGTCCCCCATGAGCGCCTCCCTGACGGTGAAGATCTGCGGGCTTTCGACCCCCGCCACCCTCGAAGCCGCCCTCGATGCGGGGGCGGATATGGTTGGATTCGTCTTCTTTCCGCCAAGCCCGCGCCATATCGATGTGGCCCGGGCGCGCGACCTGGCCGCCATCACCGGCGCCCGCGCCCTCAAGGTGGCGCTGAGCGTGGATGCGGACGACGCCTATCTGGATGAGGTGGTCGCGGCGTTGGCGCCCGACATCCTGCAGCTGCATGGCCGCGAGACGCCCGCGCGGGTCGCCGCAATCCGCGCCCGCTATGGCCTGCCCGTGATGAAGGCGCTGGGCGTCAGCACGGAGGCGGATTTCGCCGCCCTCGTCGCCTATGAAGCCGTCGCCGACCGCATTCTCTTCGACGCCAAGCCGCCCAAGGACGCCACAAGGCCCGGCGGCAATGGCCACGCCTTCGACTGGAGCCTGCTGGGCTCTCGCACTTTCCAGAAGCCCTGGATGCTCTCGGGCGGCCTCAACTGTGACAGCGTCGCCACCGCCATCGCGGCCACTCACCCGCCGGGGATCGACGTCTCCTCCGGCGTGGAGAGCAGCCCCGGGGTGAAAGACCCCTCCTTGATCGAAGCCTTCATGGCCCGCGCGCGCGCCGCGCAGGCAGCCCTTGGTTCGGCGCGCAAGAGCGCCTAAAAGAACTGATCTTCAGGAGTTCGCGCCTTGTTGCAGGATCACCCCAATTCCTTCC
>CANGOK010000314.1 GCA_947455285.1 Beijerinckiaceae bacterium
ACGATCTTGTCGATACGTCGGGTGAAGGCGGCGAGCACCGCGCCCTTGGAAGGAAAAACCTCGCGAAATTGCCCAAGGCTGATCCCGGCCCTGCGCGCTATGTCGGTAAGGGTGATGTCCTCGAAAGCATATTCCCCGGCGAGCTGCATCAGCGCATCGACGATTTTGCTCTTTATATCGCCCGAGGGAGCGGCGGTTTGCGAATCTGCGGCCATGGATAAACTCCGGGATGGACCTTCCCTATTTAGGGATGGCTCCGATCCCGGCCAAGCATACGCGTCGAAAAAGGTGGCGGATCAGCCGGACAATTCGCCGGCGCGGCGCTTCGCGGCCGCGACAGCGCGGCCCATGAGGTCGCCAAGCCCGTCCGGGGCCATCAGAACGTCGAGCGCGGCGGCGGTGGTGCCGCCGGGCGAGGTGACGTTCTTGCGCAACTGGGCGGCGCTGACGTCTGGCTCGCGGTACATGAGTTCGCCAGAGCCCTCCACGGTCGCGCGCGCCAGACGCATGGCGATCTCGGCGGGCAGGCCGATCTTTTCACCGGCCGCCGCGAGCGCCTCGACCATGTGAAAGACATAGGCGGGGCCAGACCCCGAGACGGCGGTGACGGCGTCGATGAGGGTCTCGTCGCCCACCCACTCGACACGGCCGATAGCCCGGAGCAGTGCGTCGGCCATAGCGCGCTGGACCGAGGTGACGCCAGAGCTGGCTGCGACGCCCGTGACACCCCGGCCGACGGCGGCGGGCGTGTTGGGCATGGCGCGGACGATGGCGCTGGCGGGAAGCCGTGCGGCGATGTCGCCCATGGTCTTTCCGGCCATGATCGACACGACGAGCGTTCCGGGGCCGACGAGCGGCGCAATGTCCGGAGCCGCCTGATCAAGCATCTGCGGCTTGACGGCGAGGACGAGCACCTGCGGCGCGGCGAGGCTCGCGAGCGCGGGGTTGAGGGTGACGCCTTTTCTGGAACAAAGGTCAGTCAGTTCCTGCGAGGCGAACGGATCGATCACCGACACGGCGGAGGGGGCGAGCCCGAGGGCGAGCCACCCCTGCAGCATGGCGCCGCCCATCTTGCCCGCGCCGATCAGCACGAGCGAGGAGGGAAGATCCGTTTGCGTCATGTTCAGGCCTCGCCTGCTGTTTCGAACAGCGCCGCGTCCAGAGCCTCGCGCGCGGTGCGCCCAGCCCAGATCACGAACTGGAAGGCCTGATAATAGCGCTCACATGCGGCGATGGCAGCCTGCAGAATCGCTTCGCACTGACTGCGGCTCGGCTCGGCGCCGCCCGCCAGCAAAAGGGCGTGACGGAAGATGACGACGCTCTCGCGCTCCCACAAACCGAAATGGCCGACCCAAAGCTGCTCGTTCATGATGGCGATCAGATTCAGGATTTCAGCGCGGCGGCGATCGTTGAACTTGATGTCGAAAGCGCAGCCGACATGCATGGCTTCGAGATCAGGCAGCCAGGTGAAAGCGACATGATAATCGGTCCATCCGCCGGATACGGAGATGGAGATCTCATCATCGTCCTCCCGGTCGAACGACCAGTGGTTGAGCGAGGCCATATGTTCCACGACGTCGACCGGATGAGCGGTGCGGCGGGACAGGGTCTCAGTTATCGACATGTGTGCTTTAGCCTTGGATGCGGGGGCGGAACGCGACGAAACACTTGATGACGCGGGCGCTACCCGGACCTGACACTAAGGAGGCGGCGATACTTTTGGAGGCGGCGATACAAACGCGCCGACGAATCAACTCCATGAACAATATATGCAGCAAAGGACTCTCAGGGGGAACAGGACTTGGCCAACACTTCACAGCCTGTTGCGTCGTCTGTGGATTGTTCATGTTCATAACTTAAATCGCACGCCCTTTTTCGGGCGCCGAACCGCTGCGCTCCCTGAATCGCATGCGCTTGCAGGGCCAGCTAAAATCGCCGAAAAGATCAAACAAGGCCAAATCAATCGCAAGGGAAAGCGCTCATGAATCGTCTACCGCTCACATTCGCCTGCGGTCGCTATGACCGTACGGAAGCCCTTCGCACCGGTGAGATTCAGCCTGAGGGAATCGCGCTCAACTACATCCCCATCGAAGCCTCGCGCGAGATCTTCGACCGCATGGTGGGGAATCATGAGTTTGATTGCGCGGAACTTTCCAGCTCCGAATTCATCCGCATGGTCGATGGCGGCAAGGCGCCCTTCGTGGCGATTCCCGTCTTCCCCTCACGCGCGTTTCGCCACGGATTCATCTTTGTGAATCGCAACTCAGGCATCCGCACGCCGAAGGATCTTGAAGGCAAGCGCATCGGCACGGGCCTCTATACGCAGACGGCGGCCGTTTATATCCGCGGCCACCTGGAGAATGATTTCGGTGTCGATTTCTCAAAGGTGAAGTGGGTGCAGGGCGCGATCGAAAAGCCCGGCCCGCATGGCCAGCCTTCTACGCGCCCATTGCTTAAGCCCATCGATATAACCGAAAATGAGAGTCCGTACTCACTCGCGGAGCTGCTCGCGCGCGGTGAGATCGACGCGATGATTCCTGCGCGCCGGCCGCCGGGCTTTGGAAAGAATCCGGACATCGTGAGGCTGTTTCCGAACTTCCGCGAGATCGAGCGCGACATGTATGTGCGCTCGAAGATCCATCCGGTCATGCATGTGCTGGCGATTCGCCGCGACGTCTATGAGCGCAATCCATGGGTGGCGGCGAGCCTCTTCAAGGCCTTCAACGAAGCCAAGGACTGGGCCGTAGACCGCATGCGCGTCTCCATCACCCAGTCCACCATGTTCCCCTGGCACCTCAGCGAATTCGACGAGATCGAAACGCTCATGGGCGGCGATCCCTGGCCCTATGGAATCGAGCCGAACCGCTCGACCCTCGAAGCCCTCATCATGTTCCTGCACCAGCAGCACATGATCAGCAGACGCATGCCGGTGGAGGAGCTGTTCGCCCCGTTGAAGGGATTGTTTGATTAAGTCAAATCGACGCTGGGAATTTTATGCGCAACGCCTGCCGCTCCCCTCCCCCTTGTGGGGAGGGGTAAGGGGTGGGGGTCGTGAGGCCTTGGGCGTTAGCGCCTAAACATAGACGCTCACGATCAGCATGCGCAGACCCCCACCCCGTCCGCTAGCGCGGCCGACCCTCCCCACTGTTCAGACCGGACACATAGTGGACAGGCGTTCGGAGACATAGTGGACACTTTTCCGATCTCAGAAAGAGGAGAT
>CANGOK010000315.1 GCA_947455285.1 Beijerinckiaceae bacterium
CAGCCATGTCTCGGTGCGCACCGAGACCGGCGAGACCTATGACGGCCAGGCGCTCGTCGGCGCGGATGGATTATGGTCCATCGTGCGCCAGAAGATCGTGGGCGACGGCAAGCCGGTGGTCTCGGGCCATGTCACCTATCGGGCGGTGCTGCCGACCAGCGAAATGCCCGAAGAACTGCGGGCCTGGGCCATGATCCTCTGGGCGGGCGAGAAGACCCACCTCGTGCAATATCCCATGCGCGGCGGCGAGCTTTACAATCTCGTGGCGGTCTTTCATTCGAACAAATTCGCCGAGGGCTGGGACGCCTTTGGCGACCCTGCGGAATTGCATGAGCGTTTCGCCAGGACTTGCGAGCCCGTGCGCACATTGCTCGGCAAGATCGAGAGCTGGCGCATGTGGGTGCTCTGCGACCGTCCGCCGATCCGCGACTGGAGCCAGGGCAACATCACCCTGCTCGGCGACGCCGCCCATCCCATGCTGCAATATCTCGCGCAGGGCGCGAATATGGCCATCGAGGACGCAGTCTGCCTCGCGCACAAGCTGGAGCTTGCGAAGGGCGACAACCCGAACGCCTTCCTCGCCTACCAGCAGGAACGCTACCTGCGCACAGCGCGCGTGCAGTTGATGGCCAAGCTCTATGGCGAGGCCTATCACGCCTCCAACGCCACCCGCGACCTGCGCAACGCCGTGCTGGGCGCGCGCACGCAAAAAGAGGCGATGGAATCCATGGCCTGGCTCTATGATCCCCCGCCCATCGGCGAGTGATCGACACCTGCCTCGCTCATTGTGAAAGGACAGACCATGAAGACTTTCGCCCGGCTCGCGCTCTCCTGCGCCTTCGCTACGCTCGCCGCCCTGCCCGCCCTCGCCCAGGACAAATTGAAAGTCGCGGTGGGCCAGCGCGGCGTGTGGGAGAACTCGGTCTCCGAACTCGGTCAGGACGCCGGCATCTTCAGGAAGCACGGGCTGCAGCTTGAGGTGCTCTATACCCAAGGCGGCGGCGAGACCCAGCAGGCCGTGATCTCCGGCAGCGTGGATCTGGGCATAGGCGTGGGCACCTATGGCGTCATGGGCGCCTTCGCCAAGGGCGCGCCGGTGCGCATCCTCGGGGCGACCATGCGCGGCTATTACGAATTCTGGTATGTGCCAGCCGCTTCGCCCCTCAAGACCATGAAGGACGCCGAGGGCAAGACCATGGCCTATTCGACCACGGGCTCCTCGACGCAGGTCATGGTCATGGCGCTGTCGAAGATGGCGGGCGTGAACACCAAGCCGACCGCCACCGGCAGCCCGCCCACCACCTTCACGCAGGTCATGAGTGGTCAGGTCGACATCGGCTGGACCGCGCCCCCGCTCGTGCTCGACGCGCTGGAGACCGGCCGCATCCGCGTGCTGGCGAAGGGGGATGAAGTTCCCGAATTCCGCAACCAGCCCGTGCGCGTCATCCTGGCCAACGCCGGATCGCTCGAAAAGAACCGCGACGCCATGGCCCGCTACATGGCAGCCTATCGCGAGACCATCGAATGGCTCTGGTCGAGCCCGGACGCGATCAAGGCCTATGCGAAATGGGCTGAAGTCTCAGATCAGATCGCCCTGCGCACCCGCGATGAATTCGTCCAGAAGGACCGCGCCGATCCCGACAAGATGGACGGAATCGTAGATATGAACGACGACGCAGTTAAGCTTAAGTTCATTCCCGCGCCGCTCACGAAAGAACAGCTTTCTACGCTCGTTCAGTTGCAACCCATTAAAAAGTAAAGCAGAAACGCTCCTTATGCCGAGCCGCCTCCCGGCTCGGCGAAAGGGGGAAAACTTCATGATGACGCCGCCGGGCCAGGAGCCTGCTCTTTTTATTCCCAAGCTGCGCCGCTTTTACGATTACGCCATTCCCCTGTCGTGGGTGGTGGTGCGGTTCGGCGTCGGCTGGAACCTCGCCGTGCATGGCTATGGCAAATGGGTGCGCGGCATGGAGGCGCAGACCGCTGCGCTGGACAAGACCATGCCCTGGGCGGCGGAGTACAATTTCTTCCTGTCCCACCTTCTCCTCGTGGTCGAGGGAATCGGCGGCCTCTGCATCATCCTTGGCCTCTTCACCCGCTTCTGGGCCGCGGCCAACGCCATCGAAATGGCCTTTCTGACCTTCGTGATCTATTGGGGCGCGGGCTTCAGCTGGCTGAACAAGGGCTACGAATTCGTGCTCCTCTGGGGCTTCATGTGCCTCGCCATAGCCCTGCGCGGCGGCGGACCTTGGTCGCTGGACCGGCTGCTCGGCAAGGAACTGTGAGAGAAAGGGCCGGTCGACACGAAAGCGTTGCCGACCCGCTCACTTCACATTAATGTGTAGAGAACTAAGAATAGACCGAGAGGGACCGCGGCTCGATTCGAGCGGCGTTTTTCATTGAGAAAAGGAGTTTCCCGCATGACCGCAGTGGCGATGGCGCCGGACGCCGAGGCGAAACGCTCTTTCAACGAAGTCTGGCTGATCACCATCGGCCATGCGCTGACCCATTGGTATCCCGCCACCTTTTATGTGCTGGCGCCGGTCATCGGCCTCGAACTCGGCCTTTCCTACACGCAGATCGCCTCGATCACGGCAGCGCAGGCCTTCGCGGGCGCCCTGTCGAACATTCCCGGCGGCATGGTGGTCGACTCTATGGGCCGCAAGGGTCTGCTCATGGCCCTCTCGCTGGCCTGGATCGGCATTCCCTACATGATCATGGCCGTCACCCACGCCTATTGGATGCTGCTGGCCTGCGCGGTTCTGATCGGGATCGGCAACACGATCTGGCACCCGACCGCGATCCCGACGCTGGCCAATCGTTTCCCCGAGCGCAAGGGCCTCGTGGTCTCGATTCACGGCATGGGAGGCAATGTCGGCGATGCGGTGGCCCCTCTGCTTGCGGGCGTCCTGCTGAGCAGCGTGATCATAGGCGGCGTCGCCTTTGATTTCAATTTCACCTGGCGGCAGGTGATGATCTTCAACGTCATCCCCGGCATCGTCATGGCGGTGGCGATCTTCTGGTGGCTTGGCAAACTCCAGATGGACGGCAAGAAAAACGCCGACAAGGGCACCGGCTTCAAGGGCGTGATCCAGGGATTTGGCGGCCTGTTGAAGAACCGCACCATGATGCTGCTGGCGACCAGCTCCTCCTTCCGGTCGATGACGCAGGGCTCCCTGATGGTCTTCGTGCCGCTCTATCTCGCCAACTCCATGGGC
>CANGOK010000316.1 GCA_947455285.1 Beijerinckiaceae bacterium
ATCAGCCCTTCGTCGCTGGTCGCTGGAATCGTACTGAAAGGAACACGCATGCCCGTTTCCATCAAGCGCATCGGCGCTGCCCTGCTGGCGACCAGCGTTCTGGTGGCGGCTCATGAAGCGGCGGCTCAGGCGCCCAAGCCTGCTCAGCCGGCTCCGGCAAAGCCCGCCCAGCCCGCTCCCGCTCCCGCTGCTCCCGCCCCTCAGGCTTCTTCGGCGACCCAGGTCTCCCTGCAGCCCTCGCAGGCCGACTGGACGAAGGTTTGCGGCAAGGACCCGGCGACCAACAAAGAAATCTGCTACACTACGCGCGACTTCGGTCAGGCCGTCGATCAGCCGCCCGTTCTCGCACTCGCCGTCTATGATGTGAAGGGCGACGATAACAAGATCGTGCGTCTCCTGATGCCGCCAGCGCTGCTCCTGCGTCCCGGCATCCGCGTCTCCGTCGACAAGGGCGCCGCGATCGAAGGCACTTTCGAGATTTGCTTCCCCAACGGCTGCTTCGCTGAAGCCAAGGTGCGCACCGCGGCCGTGGACCAGATCAAGAAGGGTTCCTCGTTGAACGTCTTCGTGAAGAACCAGTTCAACAACGAAATCGCCTTCACGCTGCCGCTCGCCGGCTTCGGCAAGGCTTTCGATGGCGCGCCGATCGATCCGGCGGTGCTTGAAGCGCAGCAGAAGCAGCTTCAGGATGAGTTGCAGAAGCGCGCCGAGGAAGAGCGCAAGCGTCTTGAAACGCAGCCCCAGGCTGGCGGCGCCGCGCCTGCCCCCGCGCCGGCTGCTCCGAAGTAAGACGCAGCCGCCATCCACGTTTCAAAATGAAACAAGAGCCCGGTTCAGCAGGGCTCTTTTTTTGAAAAAGAGTGCGTTCAGTTCAGGCCGCGCGGACGAATTTTGTAGGCGCCGTCGCGGGTGCGCTCGAAGACTTCGGCGACTTGCGGATGGCGCACGGGTTTGCCGGTCTCGTCCGGCAGCAAGTTCTGCTCGGAGACGTAGGCGATATATTCGGTCTCCGCGTTCTCGGCGAAAAGGTGATAGAAGGGCTGCTCCTTTGTAGGGCGCACTTCTTCCGGAATCGAAAGCCACCACTCTTCGGTATTGGCGAAGGTCGGGTCGATATCAAAGATCACGCCCCGGAAGGGATACTTCCGGTGTTTCACGATCTGACCCAGACTGTACTTGGCGGTACGGAATTTCATCTTACGCCCATGCAACGCTGCTGTGGTCTAGCTTGCCCATCAAGGTGGAGTCAATGCGGCCCTTTTGGGACTGCGCTACAGCTTTTTCCAGAAAGGCTTTGTCGCCAGCGCCTTGTCCAGCGCCTTGGCGGCGCGCGCCACCAGCGTGTCCCGGTCAGGATGTGACCCCGCGAGGCGGCCGGCGGCGAAAAGCACCAGCGGGTCATGGCTCTTGGCCTCGTTGACCGCGTTGCGGGCCTGCTCTTCCAGAAAGGCGGCCGTGGCCTGCGCGTCCTGAATGGAGCCAAGGGATTCCTGTACGCGCTCCAACGAATTGACAAACCTGTAGAAGCGCTTCTCTCCTTTGCCCTCGCTCGCCAGAGCGTCAAAGAACGCCGCCTGATAGCGAAGTTTCTTGGCGCGGATGCGAACCTCGTGCAGCTCGGTCTCAGGCAAATCGGCGAGGTTTTCGCCCATTGCGGCGAGCTTCTTGCGGCTGCTGCTCAGGCGTCTGGCTAAAAGATCTTTGAGGCTTTCGACCCTCGTCCCCTCGGCGACGGGCTTGCCCCGCCACGGCCCATCCTCCACCCAGATCAGAAGGTTGAGCATGAGCTTGCGGCTGCGCGGGGAGCCCATGGCCTCATGCAGGGCGCTGCGAGAAGCTTCCTGCCTGGCGGCGATGAAGGCGGCGAGTTCGGCCAGCCCCGGCGCTTCCGGTTCGCGCGCGATGGCAGGCTGGACGGTCTCAGTCAGCAGCACGTCGATGTCGCGCGTGGCGCCGAGTTGGCCGGACAGCCATTTGAGCTCTCTTGTCAGCGCCGGATAGGCGCTGTCCGCGATGAGCGGGCGGAATAAGGTCATCGCCGCCCGCAGCCGTCTGATCGCGACCCGCGTTTGATGCACGGCCTCGACTTCCTGTCCGTTTTGGAAGGCGTGGGCGTTGAGCATTATTTGGCGCAGACAACTATGGGCGATGGCGCCGAAAGCTTTCATCGCGCTCATCGTCGCATTGAGGTGCGGCGGCGTCATCTTCACCGGGGCGCCCCAGACCCCCGAAGCGAGGCGGTAACCGCGCTCGCTCTTGCTGATCAGGCTCAGGTTAAGGGGAGCGGCGAGGGTCAGCTTGCGGGCGAGGCTGAAGAGACCGCTGCGGCGCCCGCTTTTCAATTCGAGTTCGATTTCCCTGATCGGAGCCTTCGCTTCGCCTGCGATGACCTCTCCTTCATCGATGGCGACCTCCACGACGGCGCGGGCGAAGCTCACTTCCGCCTTGCGTCGATCCACCATCGTGGAGAAGGCCGGGCCAATGCGCTTGCGCAGGTCCTCGTCCGCTAGCAGTTCGCCGAGCGGGGTCAGCGCCGCCCGGTCAAGGTCAGGCTCGTGCGCGTCGATGATCTCTTCCCATTCGCCGCGCTCAAGGCCTGCGCCTTCCTGCTTCACGGTCTGGATGAACCGGCCTTCCACTTCCCGCAGGCGGAGAATGAAGCCAGCCTTTCGGATTTCCTGATCGGGGGTGTCGAAATAAGTCGTCAGCTGGCCGACTGGCCGGGCGCTTCGCAAGGTCGATAAAAGAGGAGCCTCCAGCGCCGCTTCCAGCCCTGCGGAAGACGCCAGAAATTTCAACTCAAGTTCACGCCCGCCATGCATGCTGAATTCCAGCTTGAAAAACCTGTCATAGTCAATGCGCCGCTCATTTTCGGGACCAAAGCGGCGGGATATTGCGCTCTCGTCGCAGCCGCTCCATCATTATCCCATGACCAAACTGGAACTCCTCACTACATCTGAGATGGCGGAGGCCGACCGGCTTTCCATGGCTGCAGGCGTCTCCGGCATGGCTTTGATGGAGAAGGCGGGCTCTGCTGTCGCCGACTGCGCGGTTTCGCTTGCGCCTGTCGGGCGTCGCATCGTCGTCCTTTGCGGGCCTGGCAACAATGGGGGCGACGGCTTCGTCGCCGCCCGGCTGTTGAGAGAGCATGGCTTTGACGTCCAACTCCATTTGCTCGGTGAAG
>CANGOK010000317.1 GCA_947455285.1 Beijerinckiaceae bacterium
ACGGTGCCGCCCCAGACGCGGCTTTGGCTGCCCCTGCTGCGCCCGGCCTATCAGGACGCCTACGCCATTCGCCCGACCCTGCTGCACCCCGTCAGCCGCGGCCATATCCGCCTGCGCTCGGCCGATCCGCGCGATCCCGTGAAGATCATGTACAATTTCTTCAGCGCGCCGGAGGACCTGCCCCGCCTGCGCGAAGGCTTCCGCCGGGCCCGGGACGTGGGCGAGCAGGCCGCGATGGACGAATATCGGGCGCTGGAGGCTTCCCCCGGGCCGAATGTGAAGAGCGACGCCGAAATTGACGCCTTCATCCGCCGCACCGCCATGACCGCCCACCATCCGTCCAGCACTTGCCGCATGGGCGAGGATGAAAATAGCGCCCTTGACCCGCAGATGCGGGTGCGGGGCCTCGAGGGCCTGCGGGTTGTCGACGCCTCGGCCATGCCCGACCTCGTCTCCGCCCATATCAACGCCTGCGTGCTGATGATGGCGGAAAAAGCCTCGGACATCATCCGCGAGGGACGATAGTCGCGCTCAAGTCAGAGGCGGCGCTTGCGAAAGACGCGCCGCCCGAATAGGTCTGGGGCCACCGGACGCTGGCGCCGGCGGAGGGTGGAAGATGACAGAGGCTGGAGTGAAGGCGCGCCCGCAAATCGGGGTCGTCATTCCCGTCTTCAATGAGGCGGACAATATCGAGGGGCTGGTGCGCCGCCTCGTGCCGGTGCTGGAACGCGTGGCCGATTCCTTCGAGGTCGTCTTCATCGACGACGGCTCGCGCGACGGCACGATGGAGGCCCTGCGCCGGGCCAACGCCGCCGATCCGCGCCTGACCGCGGTCTCCTTCTCCCGCAATTTCGGCAAGGAGATCGCAATCGCCGCGGGCCTCGACCATTGCGAGGCCGATGCGGTCGTCATCATGGACGCCGATCTCCAGCACCCGCCCGAAGTGATCGAAGCCTTCGTCGCAAAATGGCGCGAGGGCTATCTGAACGTCTATGGCCAGCGCACGCACCGCGAGACCGACAGCGCGGTCCGCCGGATGTTCGCGCGCCGCTTCTACGACATGTTCGCCATGTTCGGCGAAACGCCCCTGCCCGAAGGCGCTGGCGATTTCCGCCTGCTCGACCGGCAGGCCGTGCTCGCCCTGCGCGCCATGGGCGAGCGTGCGCGCTTTTCCAAAGGGCTCTACGCCTGGATCGGCTTCAAATCCGTGGGCGTGCCCTTCGAAGTGGCGGAACGAGCCTCGGGCGTTTCGAAGTTCGACATCGGCAAGCTGACCCGCTTCGCCCTTGACGGGCTCATGTCCTTCTCCACCCTGCCGCTGCAGGTCTGGACCTATGTGGGCGTGGCGGTCTCCATATTCGCGCTCGCCATGGCCCTGAGCTTTCTTCTGCAGACCCTCGTCTATGGGGTCGATGTGCCGGGCTACGCTTCGCTGATCGTGTCCGTGATGTTCCTCGGCGGCGTCCAGCTTCTGTCGCTAGGCGTGCTTGGCGAATACATCGGCCGCATTTTCGCCGAGGTGAAGCGCCGCCCGCTCTATCTCGTGGCTGAACGGCTCGGCGCGCCAGACAAGACCGACAAAGCCCCCCTGCCCACCCGCCACGACAGTCGGGTCTAGCCCATGCTGCGAAGCCTCTTTTCCGTCGCGGGCTATACTTTGCTCTCGCGGGTGACTGGCTTCCTGCGCGATGTGATGCTCGGCGCCGTTCTCGGCGCGGGCATGCTGGCCGACGCCTTCTATGTGGCCTTCCGCCTGCCCAACCATTTTCGCGCCATTTTCGGCGAGGGCGCCTTCAACGCCGCCTATGTGCCATCTTATTCGCGCGTGCTGGAGACAGAGGGCGCAGAAGAAGCCAAACATTTCGCCAGCGAGATCGCGACGCTTCTTCTCGGCTCGCAAATCGTGTTGCTGGCGATGGCTTGGGCTTTCATGCCGCAGCTTGTCTCTTTGCTGGCGCCAGGCTTTGACGCAGAGCCCGAGAAATTCGCCACAGCCGTCGCCCTGACGCGCATCACCTTTCCCTATCTGCTCTTCATCACGCTGGTGACGCTGCACTCAGGCACGCTCAACGCCCAGCGCCATTTCGCGGCGGCGGCCTTCGCGCCGGTTCTGCTCAATGTCGCGATGGTTGGGGCGCTGGCGGTGGCGTTTCTCTTCCCAAGCGCCGCCCATGCCGCCGCATGGGGCGTGACGATTTCGGGCGTCCTGCAATTGCTGCTGCTGATCGCAGCCGCCAGACGCGCCAAGGTGCTCGCGGGCTTCGCGCGGCCCCGCTGGAGCGCGGATGTGAAGCAGTTCTTTGGGGCTATGGGGCCTGCGGTGATCGGCTCGGCGGGCGTCCAGATCGCCCTCTTCGCAGACACGATCATCGCCTCGCTTCTGCCGACAGGGAGCGTCTCGGCCATCTATTATGCGGATCGGCTCTATCAGCTCCCCATCGGCGTCATCGGCATCGCTGCAGGCACGGTGCTTCTGCCCGAGATGAGCAGACGCTTTGCGGCCGGAGACGCAGGCGGCGCCTTTCATGCGCAGAACCGAACCATGGCGATCACCATCGCGCTCTGCGCGCCCTTCACCGTCGCCTTCCTGATGATCCCCGATGCGATCATGCGCGGGGTTTTCCTGCGCGGGCAGTTCACGCAGGAGGCAGCGCAGGCGTCAGCCTCGGTTCTGGCCGCCTATGGCTTTGGCCTCATGGCCGTGGTGCTGATCCGCGCGGCGGTGGCGAGCTTCCAATCGCAGGGCGACACGCGCACGCCCATGATGGTCTCGCTCGCCGCCGTGGCGCTGAATGTCATGATGAAGCTTTTCCTCTACGAGCCCTATGGCGCGGCGGGTCTCGCCTTCGCCACCGCCGTCGGCGCCTGGCTGAATTTCGCTGCGCTGACATGGCTCGCCCTTCGCGCGGGCCTCATGCAACCCGACCGGATGCTGGGCCGGGTGGGCATTGCGGTTGGCGTCGCCACGATCATTCTGGCGCTGGTCGCCACGTTCTGGACGAGCCCGGCGCGCACCATCGCGGCTTCCATCGGCGCCTTCCAGAACGAAATCGAGCTTCTCATGCTGGGGCTGGCGGGAGCGGCCGCCTATGGGCTCGCTCTATATGCCGGCCTGCTGTTTCTTGGCGTGCCGATGAAGCGCGCGGCCAAGGGGAGCAAACCATGAGCGAACCA
>CANGOK010000318.1 GCA_947455285.1 Beijerinckiaceae bacterium
AGGCGCCGCAGCAGTCCGTCATAACGCCCGCCCCCGATGACCGGGCGCCCGGGCTCGCCATCGGGCCTGTGGGCCTCGAATATGAAGCCGGTGTAATAATCGAGATTGCGGCCGAAGTTCGCGGCGAAGATGAGGCTCGACACATCGAGCCCGCGTGCTGCGATGAAGCCAAGGCGCGCATCGAAGGCGTCGAGCGCTGCGGTCAGGTTGATCTTCGCGTCTGAAGCCAGCTTGCGAAGGGACGCTGAAGCCTTGTCAGGATCGCCGCCGACGGCGAGGAAGCGTTCCAGCACCGCGCGCTTTTCGGGGCTGATGCCCATCTTCGATTTCATCGCGGCCTGTTCGAGGAAGCGATCTGCGATTTCCCCGGCGCTGCGCCCGCCAACCGACGAAATGCCTGCGATGGAGAGGAGATCCTCCACCAGCGCCCGCGCGCCTTGCTTGTCGACGCCTTCAAGAGCGGCGAGCACGCCCGAGTGATCCGCGCCAAGCCCATTGGCGGCGGGGTCGAGCACCGCAGCGAAATCCTCGCCGCGCATATGGCCGCGCCGAATGCGACGTACGGTGGCCGCAGGCAGGTCGAGCGCGTCGAGAAGGGCGGTGAAAAGGCCAGCGTCGCCAAGGCGAAGGCTGAGCGGGCCGCAGCCTGCGCCCTGCGCGGCTTCCAGCGCCAGCGTCAGGATTTCAGCGTCCGCCGCCTCGCGGTCCATGCGGCCAAAGCTCTCAATGCCCGCCTGCATGAATTCGCTGGGTCCACCGGGGCGCTGGCGAAACACCGGGCCGAGATAGGAGAAAGAGGCCGCCGCTCCGGCCTGCGGGGAGGCGAGATAGGCCCGGCAGACCGGGATCGTATATTCCGGCCGCAGGCACAGCTCCTCGCCTTCGGCGCCGGTGGTGAGGAAGATGCGCGAGCGGATGTCCTCGCCCGCCAGCTCCAGAAAGATGTCGGCTGGCTGGAGCACCGGCGGTTCGGCGCGCGCATGTCCAGCCTGCGTCAGATGGGCGATGATCCGCCCCTGCCGCACTGTCATATCCGCCTGCGTCGCCTGGTCCGTCCTGCTGGTCACGGGTAATCCCTCGAATGAGCGCCCCTCTTTAGCAAGCGCAGCAGCCGAGTGCGACACGAATCGCGCGGAAGGGTGAACGAAAGCGGCTAGCCGGCGCTGGCCAGACGCTCAACGATGGCGCCGCAACCCGCGAGCTTCTGTTCGAGATGCTCGAATCCGCGGTCGAGATGATAGACGCGGTTGACCATGGTCTCGCCCTCGGCCGCCAGCGCGGCGATCACGAGACAGGCCGAAGCGCGCAGGTCCGTCGCCATGACGGGCGCGCCCTTGAGCGTCTTCACGCCCGTGACGATGGCGACGTCATTGTCGAGGCGGATGCGCGCGCCAAAGCGGGCCAGCTCCTGAACATGCATGAAGCGGTTTTCGAAAATCGTCTCGCGGATGCGTGATTCCCCATCGGTCCGGGTCATCAGAGCCATGAACTGGGCCTGCAGATCGGTCGGGAAGCCCGGGAAGGGCTCAGTCGTGACATTGACCGGGGCGATGCCGCCGCCATTGCGGGTCACGCGTATGCCATCTTCGGTAGCGGTGATCTTGGCGCCGGTCTGGGCGACCATGTCGAGCGCGTTCTGCAGAAGCTCGGGCCGCGCGCCCTGAAGCAGCACGTCGCCCCCGGTCATGGCCACGCACATGGCGTAGGTGCCGGTCTCGATCCGGTCCGGCAGAACCGCATGGCGGGCGCCGCCGAGGCGCGAAACGCCCTCGATCTCGATTTCCGAGGTGCCTGCGCCCTTGATCTTCGCGCCCATCTTGATGAGGCAATCCGCCAGATCGACGACTTCGGGTTCGCGCGCGGCGTTCTTGATGAGCGTATGTCCATGGGCGAGCGAAGCGGCCATGAGGGCGGTATGGGTGCCGCCCACGGTCACCTTCGAGAAGTCGATCTCGCCGCCGCGCAGGCCCTTGGGCGCGCGGGCGATGACATAACCCGCCTCGATTTCGATCTCGGCGCCCAGCCGCTCTAGCGCCATGAGGAGCAGGTCCACGGGGCGCGTGCCGATGGCGCAGCCGCCGGGCAGTGAGACCTTGGCCTCGCCCATGCGCGCCAGAATCGGCGCGATGACCCAGAAGCTGGCGCGCATGCGCGACACAAGCTCATAGGGCGCGGTCGTGTCGACGATGCGGCGCGCGTCTAGATGCACCGTCTGGCCGGCGGTCGGGTGGTCGCCCGGCCGCTTGCCGTCGATGCGGTAATCGACGCCGTGGTTGCCCAGAATGCGCAGAAGCTGCGCGCCATCGGCTAGGCGCGGCACATTGTCGAGCGTCAGGGTGGCGTCGGTGAGGAGCGACGCGATCATGAGGGGCAGGGCGGCGTTCTTGGCCCCGGAGATCGGGATCACGCCATTCAATGCTTGTCCGCCGACGATCCTGATCCGGTCCATTCGTCCTCGCTGGCTATTCCGATGCGCAATCCACGTGCGAAGCCCGCGAATCAGGCACCCCAGCAGCTATAAGCCGCGCCGCGCGGCCGAAACAAGGCGCAAACGTGGGGAATTAGCCTTTTGCGTAGGGGTCCTGACCGTCTTGAGCAGGCCCCGCGTCCGAACGCCGCGCCCGGGCCTGTTGCTTGCGACGGCGCAGATTCTCCCGCAGGGCGGCGGCCAGCCGCTCCGCCGCAGCAGGATCGGCCTTGCGCGCGCCGGCAGGCGGGGCGGGTGCGGGTTTGGGGCTTGTCTCGTCGCTCATGGGGCCTCCGGCCAGCTTTTCGGCCGCTGGCGGCTTCGATAAGCGAGATCGTGGAGAGGGGGAAGGGGGCTGAGCCGGGCTGGAGGGCCGCTCGCACCGCACTTCAAACACGTTTTCCACCAACATGGCTTGCCACACGCCAGAGCCTATGGCACAAGCCCGGCGTCGCCCGGGCGTTTGCGTCGGTTCGGCCCTGCTGCGGTAGCTCAGTGGTAGAGCACTCCATTGGTAATGGAGAGGTCGAGAGTTCAATCCTCTCTCGCAGCACCATTCTCTGATTTCGAATGCTTTTGGCTCTCGGCCGGATCGCCGCCTGCTTGTCCTCCCGCGCGCTCAGGGATTAGAATTTTTTCAATGGCGTTATGAAGAAGAGGTCCAGGGCAAGTCGTAGAGAGACATTAAGATGACATTGCTTC
>CANGOK010000319.1 GCA_947455285.1 Beijerinckiaceae bacterium
GGTGACGTCATCGACATCAAAACCGGATACAAATTCTGGCCGGGCGTTGCTTCAAAAAAGGTGGTGCTGACATGACGGCGCTTGCGCTCTGGGCGACAAACATATGGTCAGAAGACATCACCCGTGAGTTGAGCGAAGCCGCGATGAGGGAGCTCATCGCCATCGGAGATGAATACGAGACCACCCATCCTCAGGCCCATGTCCCCGCGGCGATGAGGATAGGACCCGAGGAAAGCTACAATCTTCTGGGAGACCCTCGCCCTGCAGCCGCCTCCTTCAAATCGATCCTCCTCGATCGCATGGAGCGCCTTGCGACAATCGAGGGGTTTCTCGGCACGCAAAAGTTTGAGGCGGTCACAACCCTGCGGCGCTTTGGTCGGGGCGAATACGCCAAGCCTCATAACCACAGAAGCGTCGATTATGTCGCAGTCCTCTGGCTCTCCCTTGAGATCACCGACGATGGCGCTAACATGCATCAGCATCCCGCTGGAAACCGCCTGCACCTGATAGATCCGATCGCGGCGCGCTCCCGTTTCCTCAACCATGGGATGCTTCATGCGATACGCCCAGTCCCCGGCCTGTTCGTAATCCACCCGGCGCACGTCTTCCACACGAGCGAAATCAATCTCGGGGGCGAGGACACTGTCGCTCTTGTGACCAACATGTTGATTTCCACTGAGAGCTGACCCGGGCGGCACGGATTTTTCCACCGAGAATTGACCCATGTTCGAACCTACCCCCTTGGCCAACGGCAGGGGGCATCGGAGTGATCGACATGGAGTTATTGAGCGTCATCCGACGCTGGCGATATCGGGACCATTTCTCGATCCGGGATATCTCTCGGCGCACTGGTCTGTCGAGGAACACGGTCCGCAAATACCTGCGCTCGGACAGCGTCGAACCGAAGTTCAACCTCCCGGACCGCGCCCGCAAGCTCGACCCCTTCGCCGACAAGCTGTCACAGATGTTGCGGCAGGAGGCGGGGAAGTCGCGCAAGCAGAAGCGCACGGCGAAGCAATTACACGCTGACCTTGTGGCCTTCGGGTACGACGGCTCCTACAATCGCGTGGCGGCGTTCGCCCGCGATTGGAAAGCGGCCCGGCATCGGGAGCAGCAAACCACCGGTCGCGGCGCGTTCGTGCCGCTCGCGTTTTTGCCGGGCGAAGCGTTCCAGTTCGACTGGTCGGAGGACTGGGCGGTCATCGCGGGTGAGCGGACCAAGTTGCAGGTCGCCCACTTCAAGCTCGCCTACAGCCGCGCCTTCATTCTCCGGGCCTATCCGCAGCAAACCCACGAGATGCTGTTCGACGCCCACAACCATGCCTTCCGCGTTCTGGGCGGCGTGCCAAGGCGCGGCATCTACGACAATATGCGGACCGCCGTCGACAAGATCGGCCGCGGCAAGGAGCGCAAGGTCAACGCCCGGTTCTCAGCCATGGTCAGCCACTTCCTGTTCGAGGCCGAGTTCTGCAATCCGGCTTCCGGCTGGGAGAAGGGGCAGATCGAGAAGAACGTTCAGGACGCCCGCCACCGGTTCTGGCAGCCAACGCCGAACTTTCCCACCTTGGCGGCGCTCAACGACTGGCTGGAGACGCGATGTCGGGAGCAGTGGACCGAGATCCCGCACGGCGCGCAACCGGGGACGGTCGCCGACATCTGGCGCGAGGAAGCGCAGCAATTGATGCAGCTCCCTCGTCCGTTCGATGGCTTCGTCGAATACGCCAAGCGCGTCTCGCCGACCTGCCTCATCCACCTGGAGCGCAATCGCTACAGCGTGCCGGCGTCGTTCGCCAATCGCCCGGTCAGCGTGCGGGTCTATCCCGAGCGGATCGTCGTGGCCGCCGAGGGGCAGATCGTCTGCGAGCATCGTCGCGTCTTTGCCCGTTCCCACAACCCAACAAGCAGCGCGACGGTCTACGACTGGCGGCACTATCTGGCGGTCGTCCAGCGCAAGCCGGGAGCGTTGCGTAACGGCGCGCCCTTCGCCGAACTGCCGCAGGCTTTCCGGGCTTTGCAACAGCGCCTGCTCAAGACGCCAGGTGGCGATCGCGAGATGGTTGAGATCCTGGCGCTGGTTCTGCAACATGACGAACAGACGGTGCTGGCCGCCGTCGAACTGGCGCTGGAGGCTGGGGCGCCGACCAAGACGCATATCCTGAACCTGCTGCACCGCCTGGTCGACGGCAAGACGACCGACGCACCGCCCCTCAAGCCGCCCAACGCCCTGGCGCTCACCACAGAGCCGCAAGCCAACGTCGACCGCTACGACACTCTGCGCAAAGCCCCGGAGGCGCGCCATGCGTCATAATCCGGCTAGTGGCGCCATCATCGTCATGCTGCGCAGCCTCAAAATGCACGGCATGGCTCAGGCCGTTGGCGAGTTGGGCGAGCAAGGCTCTCCGGCCTTCGAGGCCGCCGTGCCGATCCTGTCGCAGCTCCTGAAGGCCGAGACCGCCGACAGGGAGGTGCGGTCGACGGCCTACCAACTCAAGGCGGCACGCTTCCCCGCCTATCGGGACCTCGTCGGCTTCGACTTCGCCAGCAGCGAGGTCAACGAGGCGCTCGTGCGCCAGCTCCATCGCTGCGAGTTTATGGAGGGCGCCCACAACGTCGTCCTGATCGGCGGCCCTGGCACGGGCAAAACCCACCTCGCCACGGCGGTGGGCGTCCAGGCCATCGAACATCACCGCAAGCGCGTCCGGTTCTTCTCAACCGTCGAACTCGTCAACGCCCTCGAACAGGAAAAGAGCCAGGGAAAAGCCGGGCAGCTTGCAGGGCGGCTCGTCTATTCCGATCTCGTCATCCTCGACGAACTCGGCTACCTGCCGTTCAGCGCCTCTGGAGGAGCATTGCTCTTCCATTTGCTGAGCAAGCTGTACGAACGCACCAGCGTCATCATCACGACCAATCTCAGCTTCGGAGAGTGGGCCACGGTGTTCGGCGATGCCAAGATGACGACGGCGCTCCTCGATCGCCTCACCCACCGCTGCCACATCCTCGAAACCGGAAACGACAGCTTCCGCTTCAAGAACAGCTCAGCGAAAGCCGCAAAACCCACAAAGGAGAAGCCCCGAAACTTGACGAACGCCTGACCCGCAAACCATCATCAAGCCGGGTCACTTCTCAATGGAAATCCCGGGTCAAATCTCGGTGGAAATCGACA
>CANGOK010000320.1 GCA_947455285.1 Beijerinckiaceae bacterium
CCGACGCCTATGCGAATTTCGATTACAAGAAGGTTGTGTCCCTGCTTAGTCACTTCATGACGAGCGATCTCTCGGCCTTCTACTTCGACATTCGCAAGGACACGCTCTATTGCGACGCGCCTTCGAGCGTGACCCGCAAGAGCGCCCTGACCGCGATCGACATCATCTGCGACGCCATACTGAAATGGTTCGCGCCCATCCTCGTCTTCACCAGCGAGGAAGCCTGGCTCGATGCGCGCCCAAATGCGGAGCCCTCGATCCACCTGACCACTTTCCCGTCAGGACTTGCCTCCTGGCGCGACGACGCCCTCGCCGAGACCTGGCGTGCGATCCGCCGGGCGCGTTCGGTCGTCACCGGGGCGCTGGAGCTTGAGCGCGCCGCCAAGCGCATCGGCTCTTCGCTGGAAGCCGCGCCGCAGGTCTATGTGACTGACGCAGCTTTGCTGGCGACGCTTGGGAATGTCGATCTGGCGGAAGTCTGCATCACCTCGGGCATCGAACTCATCGAAGGCGAGGGCCCTGCGGAAGCCTTCCGCCTCGCCGATGTTCCGGGCGTGGCCGTGGTTCCCCAGCGCGCCTCGGGCGTGAAATGCGCTCGTTCGTGGAAATATTTCGATCCCGCGACCGCCGATCCGGCTTTCCCCGATGTGACGGCGCGCGATGCGCAGGCGCTGCGGGAATTGCGCGCCGCTGGCAAATGGGCGTGAGCGGGCGACCGTGCTTTTGAGCCCCCGCGCTCTTGGCTTCCTGATCGCCGCCGTCACCTTGGCGGTCGATCAGGGTCACAAGATCTGGATGCTGGATGTCTTCGACATCACGAACCGGCAGCCGGTGGCGCTGACGCCTTTTCTCGATCTGGTCATGGCCTGGAACCCGGGCATTTCCTATTCCCTGCTGAGCGCCGAGACCCCGCAGGGGCGTCTCGCCCTGCTTGGGCTGACCCTCGCCGCGACCGCGCTGCTCGCTGTCTGGCTGTGGCGCGCGCCCGACAGGCTCACGACTCTGGGGCTTGGGCTCATCGTCGGCGGGGCGCTGGGCAACGCCTATGACCGCTTCGCCTATGGGGCGGTGGCGGATTTCTTCCATTTCCATGTTGGAAACTTTCATTGGTACATCTTTAACCTGGCCGATGTCGCCATCGTTGCCGGCGTGGGCCTTCTCCTGTATGAAAGCTTCTTCGTGGCCGGAAAAAAGAACGAGATTGCTCAGGGCGGTTAAGCCGCCACCAAATTGACGCGAAGCGTCGCCAGTCTGTGTTGCTGCAAAGCCAACGCGTCGGACGAATGGGGTAGCCTGTGATCAACATGTTCCGCAAAAGCCAATCCACTCTTCTGGCGGCCTGCGCAGCAGCGGGCCTTTTGAGCGCCGCCCCCGCCTACGCCATCAACGACGACGGGCGCGGCGGCATGTACGAATCCCTGATGGACATGATCGGCATGGGCGAGAAGGTCGAGCCGCCGCCGATCGCCTATCGTGAGCGTTCGCCCCTCGTGGTGCCGCCCAAGAATGACCTGCCCGCTCCCCAGCAGGCCGCCTCCCAGCGTGCGGCCTCATGGCCGACGGATCAGGAAGTGGTTCGCGCTCGCAAGAAGGCGGACACCAGCGCAAGGCGCAAATATCTCGAAACCAATGGCGGCGAGATCGTCAGCGCGGAAGAGTTGCGCGCAGGCCGCTCGACGCAGAAGCCCACCGGGCCCGTCAGTGGGCCGGGAACGGGTTGCTCGATGGATCCCTTCGACAAGTCAAGCTGCTCTCCTCAGGAATACTGGGGCAACCTTGCGGTCACCTCCGGCAAGAAGGAAGACCCGGGCCTGCAGGCGGGCGTGGAGCCCGAGCGTGAATATCTCACCCAGCCGCCCAAGGGCTACATGAAGGCGACGCAGAACGTGAAGGCGACCTTCGAGCCCTTCAAGAAGGATGACGAAGATCCGCGCGCCTTCTATTGGGATCAGGCGCGCAAGAAGACCGAATAGTCTTCACGCTTTCTCTGACACGGCCGATCCGCAGGGTCGGCCGTTTGCTTTGGAGGATATGGCGAGGGTGCTGACATAAGCCGTCCCGCCGCCCTATATTCATCTGAAATCTTTCGGGCGCTTGCCGCCCCTCCAGAATGGCGAACCATGGCCCAGACGAAATCTTCGGCGACTCATACGGATGGCCCGGCCATCAGCGACTTCCGGCTCGACAATGGCATGGAGGTCGTGGTGATCCCCGATCATCGCGCGCCGGTCGTCACGCATATGGTCTGGTATCGCAACGGTTCTGCTGATGATCCGCCAGGCAAGTCCGGCATCGCCCACTTTCTTGAACATCTCATGTTCAAGGGCACGAAGAACCACGCCCAGGGCGAGTTCTCAGAAGTGGTGGCCGAGCTTGGCGGGCAGGAGAACGCCTTCACCTCGAATGACTATACCGCCTATTTCCAGCGCGTCGCCAAGGAACATCTGGCTGTCATGATGGGCTTTGAGGCCGACCGCATGACCAATCTCGTCCTCACTGACGAGGTGGTGGCGCCCGAGCGCGACGTGGTGCTGGAAGAGCGCCGCATGCGCACGGATTCCGATCCTTCCTCCCAGCTCAACGAGGCGGTTCAGGCCGCGCTCTTCACCCATCATCCCTATGGCAAGCCCATCATCGGCTGGATGCACGAGATCGAAGACCTCGGCCGCGAGGATGCGCTGGCCTATTACGGCCGCTTCTACACGCCTGAAAACGCCATCCTGATCGTAGCGGGCGATGTGACCGAGGATGAGGTTCGCACGCTGGCGCATGAGACCTACGGCAAAATTCCAGCCCGCGGCGAGCGCCCGCAGCGTCGTCGTCCGCGCGAGCCCGAGTCGCGGGCCGAGCGTCTGGTCAAGCTCGCCGATGAGAAGGTCGAGCAGCCCAGTCACCAGCGCGTCTATCTGACCCCCTCCTACGCCACAGCCAAGCCCGGCGAGGCGGAGGCTTTGGAACTGCTCGCCCATCTTCTGGGCGGAGGCCAGACGAGCCTGCTCTACAGCAGCCTTGTGGTGGACCAGAAGGTCGCCGTCATGGCGGGCGCTTATTACATGGGCTCTGCGCTCGATGACACGCGCTTCTGGGTTTATGCGGTGCCCACGCCCGAGGTTAGCCTTGAGGCGCTTGACGCCGCCGTTCTTGAAGTC
>CANGOK010000321.1 GCA_947455285.1 Beijerinckiaceae bacterium
GTGGTGGGCGACGGTGTGGCCGCGCGCGCGCTCCCGCGCCACGAATGTCGGGTTCGCCTCCGCATTGCGGCCGACGAGGAAAAAGGTCGCCTTCACGCATTCATCGTCGAGCGCTTTGAGAATCGGTCCGGTGGTGGCGGGCAGCGGCCCATCGTCGAAGGTCAGGACCACCTCGCCCTTCTCCAGCGCCAAAGTCTGTGGATAAGATTTCAGGCCAAGCTTCAGGCCGCCCTTGGGATTCACCTCCATCACGCGCGACACGCCCAGCGCATCGGGGCGCGGACAGGCCTCCTGCGCCAGCGCCGGAGCGCCCGCAGCCCATAGGCCCGCAAACGCAGCCATTCGCAAAAGCACCTGAAACGTCATCCACCTTATCCTTGTTTCATGGTCTGGTTCAGCGATTGCCAGCGCCAGACTCCACACGTAAGTAGCACAGGTTCCTCGCGCCTGAACGGAGCGCCATGACCGACGTCGCCGCCACAGATCCGACGCCCGATCCCATCGGCCTCTATGACGAAGAGGGCGAGATCCGACGCCCGTTCGTCGAGGCGGTCGCCAAGACCATCGCCCGCCAAGACATAAAGGCCCTGCTTGAGCTGGCCGGCGATCTTCACGAGGCCGATCTTGGCGCCCTGATCGAGGCGCTCGATCACGAGGACCGCCCGCGTCTTATCGAACTTATGGGGCGAGAATTCGACTTCGCGGCGCTGACCGAGGTCGATGACAGCGTTCGCGAAGAAATTCTCGAAGAACTGCCCCCTGAGACTGTCGCTGAAGGCGTACGCGACCTTGAGAGCGACGACGCCGTCGCCATTCTCGAAGACCTCGACCGGGAGGAGCAGGCCGAGATTCTCGAGGCCATGTCGCCGGTCGACCGCGCCGCCCTGCAACGCTCGCTCGACTATCCCGAATATTCAGCCGGTCGTCTCATGCAGACGACACTGCTCACCGCCCCGCCCTTCTGGACCGCAGGCCAGACACTCGACCATATCCACGACGCGCTCGATGAGGATCTGCCCGATTCCTTCTTCGAGGTCTTCGTCGTCAATCCCTCGCATCATCTCTTGGGCAATGTGTTCCTCGATACGCTGGTGCGCGCGCGTCGCTCCGCGCGGCTCGATGAGCTGATGCAGGAGCGCCGCTCGGTCCATGTGACCGAAGACCAGGAAGAGGTCGCGCGCGTCTTCGAGCGCTACAACCTCATCTCCGCTCCAGTGACCGATGAGGATGGTCGCCTCGTCGGCGTCATCACCATCGACGACATCGTGGACGTCATCGAGGAAGAGGCGGAAGAAGACATCAAGGCGCTCGGCGGCGTGCGCGCGGGCGAAGAACTGTCGTCGTCGGTGCTGTGGATCACGCGCAGCCGTTTCGCATGGCTCTTCGTCAACCTCATCACCGCGTTCATGGCTTCGTCGGTGATCGGCGTTTTCGCGGGCGAGCTTGAAAAAATGGTGGCGCTAGCTGTGCTGGTGCCCATCGTGGCGAGCCAGGGCGGCAATGCGGCGACGCAGACCATGACGGTGGCGGTGCGAGCGCTCGCCACGCGCGAACTTTCTTCCAGCAACGCTATGCGCGTCGCCATGCGCGAGGTCTCGGTCGGGCTGCTCAACGGCGTGGCTTTTGGCATCCTTACTGGCATCGGCGCGAGCCTGTGGTTCGCAAGCCCGGGGCTGGGCGTTGTGATCGCGCTGGCGATGATCACCAACCTCGTCGCAGGCGCGCTCGGCGGAATATTGGTCCCGCTTACGCTGGAGAAGCTCGGCTATGATCCTGCCGTGTCTTCCGGCGCCTTCGTCACCACTGTGACAGATGTCGTGGGCAATTTTTCGTTTCTAGGCATCGCAACCCTCTGGTTCGGGCTGGCGCATTAACGAAGCATTTGGACATGCGCTTTAAAATTTGTCCTATGCTTAGTTTGCGTCTTGTACCCCAGCGTTGGAAGTCGCCCCTCGTCGCCGCACTTACGGCCGTGACGCTTGCTGGCTGCGGCTCCGCCATTCCCTTCGCCGAGACGACGGGATCGATCCATTCAGCGAGAAGCGCGGTCCATCCGCCTAACAGCGCCTTCACAGGGCCCTTCCCGCATGACTTCCCGATTCAGGGCATCGATGTCTCCAAATATCAGGGCGACATCGACTGGGCGCAGGTGAAGGCCAGCGGAGTGCAGTTCGCCTATATCAAGGCGACCGAAGGCGGCGACCATATCGACGCCAAGTTCCAGCAGAACTGGAATGGCGCCAAGGCCGCAGGGGTCGCGCGCGGCGCCTATCATTTCGTCCACTGGTGCCGTCCGTGGCGCGAGGAAATGCGTAATTTCAAGCAGGTCGTGGCGGTTGAACGCGACGCCCTGCCACCTGTGCTCGACGTCGAGGCCACGCCGGAGTCCAAGACTTGCAAGCGCCGCCTCGAAAGAGGCCCCGCTGTGGCTGAGATGCGTGAAATGCTGCGCGAGATGGAGCGGCATTACGGCAAGAAGCCCGTGATCTACACGACCGTGGATTTCTATGAGCACATCCTGAGCCCGAACGAGCTTCAGGAATATCCGATCTGGATCCGCTCGGTGAAATACTCACCCCATGTGAAATATGGCTCGCGCGACTGGCATTTCTGGCAGTTCCAGTCGGACGCCAAGATCCCCGGCATCGTCGGCAATGTGGACCGCAACGCCTTCAAGGGCGACCACAAGCAATGGCTCGCCTTCGTGACGGGCGTGCAGGACGCTGACAAGCCGCACAATCTTCCAGCCAGTATGCCTGTAAAGACCGCTGGAACCTCGCAGGTCCTGCTGCCGTTCTAACTGCGATATAGCTTCGCAGGAGAACAGCATGCGCGTTTACACAGGGCTCGCCCTGGCCATTACCCTTGCCTGCCTTTCGCCCGCAATGGCGCAGATCGAAATTGGCGGCAGCGCGGGCGATGGCATATCGCTCGGGCCACGAGACCCAATGCTGAGCCCTCCGAAGGAGGGAACTGCGCCGCCGCTTGAGAGCGGCCTCACCACCGCCCAGCGCGCCAGCATAGCCGCCGCCATAAGCAAGGATCGCCCGCCACGCAGTGCGGCCATCCTCGTAGGCCTCGCGGTGCCCGA
>CANGOK010000322.1 GCA_947455285.1 Beijerinckiaceae bacterium
GATGAATTGCTGGCGCGCATAGACCATGCGCCCCCGCCGCCCTTCGTCGCCGCCGCGCCGCCTGAAATGAGCGATGAGCAACGCGAGCAGGCGATCGAGGAGATCATCGCCCAGATGATCGCCGATCCCGCCGCCGCCGTTCAGTCGGCCAGCATCCTGCATCGGGATTTCCTCGTGCGCTGCCGCATCCGCAGGCTGGGCGCCGCCGTGCCGGATCTCTCAGCCTTTCGCCGCCGCCTCGCCATCATGCGCGCGCGCAATGTCTATCTTGAGGGCGCCGATGAGGCGGCCTGGGCGCGCGCCGTCGAGACGGCCCAACGCCTGCCCGACGATATGCTCGGCGTCTTCCTGATGCTGTGCCGGGCGGCTGTCGCCGGTCAGCCTTGCCCGGGCGATGATGAGATCGCCCGCTTCTTCGGCAGCCATTCGCCCGGCCGCGCCCGCCGCTTGCTGGGCCAGATGGAGCAGCTCGGTCTGATCGTCTGCCGCACGGATTTTCAGGGGCGCCGCATCATCGCTTTTCCCGAACTCGAATTCGAGACGGCGGCGGACAGTCCCGCGGAAGCTGTTTAAAGGGCGACCTCGCTCACCCGCACCACGGGCTCGGCTCCCTGCCCGCGCCGCGCCGCAAGGGCCATGGCGATATCGGGCGCGGGGCGGAAGCGGCGGAAGAGCCAGCGTGAAGGAATGTCGTCGAGATCAGGCGCGAAGCTGATGCGCAGGGGCTCGCGGGTGAAGGCGAAGTCTTTCAGCGGCAGGGCGACGCCGAGACCCACGGCCTTGATATAGGCCTCTTTCAAGGTCCAGAAATCGAAGAAGGCCTCGGCGCGGCCTGCTTCTGGCGCATCGAGAAAAGCTGCAAATTCGGCGGGTGCGAAGAGATGCCGGGCGACCTCTGCATCCGCCCTCGCAGGCGCGATGCGCTCAACATCGACGCCGACATCCCGATCCAGCGCCACGGCCACCGCCACGCAGCCATGGGTATGTGACAGGTTGAATGACAGGCGTGCGGATTCGTCCTGCGCATCGACGCGCGGCTTGCCCTGCGCGTTGAAGGCGAAAGACCAGTCCTGCGGGGCGCGCGGGAAGAACTCTGAAAGGGTAGCCCGTGTCAGCGCATGGGCCGCCACATAGCTGTCGCGGTCATGGGCGAAGGCGAAGCGGTCAGCCTTCGCCTGTTCCTCTGCGCTCAGCAGTGCAAGGAGCCGGGGCGTCGCGCCACCGACGAGCGCATGGCGCACATCGACGTCGTCTTGCCCCAGCGACAGATCCATATTTCAGCCCTTCGCGTAACGGCTCTCGGGCTTGGGCAGGCCCAGAATGTCGCGCAGGGTCGAGCCCTCATATTCGGTGCGGAACAGGCCGCGCTTCTGCAGTTCCGGCGTCACCATGTTCACGAAGTCCTCGAGCCCGCCGAGATAGAAGGGCGGCAGCACGTTGAACCCGTCGCAGGCGCCGGTTTCGAACCAGTGCTGCATCTCATCGACCACCTCTTCGGGCGTCCCAACGAGGGTGCAGTGGCCGCGCGAGCTGGCGAAACGCAGGGCGAGTTCGCGCAGGGTCGGCGCGCCTTCCTTCGACCAGCCGAGGATCATGTCCGAGCGGCTGCTGATGACGACATTCTCCGGCAATTGTGGCAGAGGCTCATCGAGCGGCAGGCCCGAGAGATCATGCCCGATGCGGCGCGAGAGCAGGGAGACCGCAAGCTCGGGATGCAGCAGGTCTTGCAGCTCCTGCAGCTTCGCCTGCGCCTCCTCACGCGTCGGCGCCACATAGACTGAGAGGCCCGGCAGGATCTTGAGGTGATCGGGGTTGCGCCCCGCCTCGACCATGCGCCCCTTCACGTCTGCATAGAAGGTGCGCGCGGTCTCCACCACGTTATGGGCGGTGAAGACGACCTCCGCCTTTTCGGCGGCAAGCTGGCGGCCATCATCCGAAGCGCCCGCCAGCACGATGACCGGCTGGCCCTGCGGCGAGCGGGCGACGTTCAGCGGACCCTTCACATCGAAATAGTCGCCGTGATGGTTCAGCACATGCATCTTCGAGCGATCGGAGAAAACGCCGGTCTCCTTGTTGCGCAGGAAGGCGTCGTCATCCCAGGAATCCCAGAGAGCGCGCACCACATCGAGAAATTCGCGCCCGCGCTTGTAGCGCTCCACCTTGGGCAGATGGGGCGTGGCGCTGAAATTGAGCGCCTCGGTCTCATTGCCTGATGTCACCACGTTCCAGCCCGCGCGGCCGCCGGAAATGATGTCGAGGCTGGCGAATTTGCGTGCGATCGAGAAGGGCTGCTCGAAACTGGTGCTCGCGGTGCAGACAAGGCCGATGCGCTTGGTATGGGCGGCAAGCGTGCTGAGCAGGGTCCAGGGCTCCATCCACGCGACGTAATGCATCTTGTCGATGCCCGCTTCGCCGCCCATCCAGGCGGTGAGCGAATCGGCTGAGAAGAGCATGTCGAAGAGGCCGCGCTCAGCGATCTCAGCCATCTGAACGAAATGCTGGAAATTGACGCCCGCATCGGCCTGCGCGCGCGGATGGCGCCATGAAGCGATGTGGTGTCCGCAAGGCCTGATGAACAGCCCCAAATTCATCCGCCGCGCAGCAGTGGTCACGTCTCTCTCCCTCGATCAAATATTCATGCGGGCCATCGTAGCCTCACGTGGGCCGCGCGTGAACCCTCGTCGACGCATGGCGTGAATTGGCGAAAGCGGCTAAGAAGCTCATTTGTCCGGCAAGTGGCAATTGCAGGAGCCCATCATGATTGCGGACGCCATCGCCGCCTTCAACCAGATCTTCACTCCGCCCTTCCGCAAGGTGCTTTATCGCAGCCTCGCTCTCACTGTGGGCGTGCTTGCGCTCGCATGGTTGGGGCTTGAGCATCTCGCCACCTCCTATGCGACGCCCTGGGCATGGCTCGACACGCTCATCGCTTTCGCCGTCGCGCTCGGCCTGCTTGTGGGTCTCGTCTTTCTGGTGGCGCCGGTTTCGGCGCTCGTGGCCGGATTTTTTCTGGATGAACTGGCGGAGGCTGCGGAGCGCGACATTGCGCCGGGCCAAATCGGCCGCGCCCTGCC
>CANGOK010000323.1 GCA_947455285.1 Beijerinckiaceae bacterium
GAGATCGCCGCCGGGCAAAGTGATGCGGGCCTTTCGCTCGCTCAGGCCGCGCCTGACCGCCGCCACGAGAATTGCGCAAGCCGCTGTGCCGCAGGCCTGGGTGAGGCCAGCGCCGCGCTCCCAGACCTTCATGCGGATATGATCGGGAGCCAGCGGCTGGGCGAGCGAAATATTCGCCTTTTCAGGAAAGATCGGATCGGTTTCGAGCCCCGGCCCCAGCCCCGCAAGATCATAGGCGTCGATGTTGTCGACGAAGAAGATCGCGTGCGGATTGCCCATGTTGACGACGGCTGGCCCTTGCAGCCAAGGCGCTGAACCTGCGTCGCGCGAAAGATCGATAGCGGCCGTATCGATCTGCTCGCGAGAAAGCGGAATTTCGCGCCAATCGAGCCGGGGCGCGCCCATGTCGACGGTGAAGCTCCATTCGCCGTCGCGCGCGCATTCCAGCACGCCGGCCTTCGTCTCGATGAAGAAGCGATCGGGAGCGCCGCCGCGCATCATGTCCCAGGCGACGCAGCGCGTGCCATTGCCGCAGGCGCCGGCTTCCGAACCGTCATTGTTGAAGATGCGCACATAGGCGAGCGTTCCCTCGCGCACGGGGTCATGCATCACCATGAGCTGGTCATAGGCGAGCCCCTCGGCCGCATGGATGGCGCGCGCCTGCTGCGGCGTGACGGTAATGGCCGTCCCGCGTAGGTCGAGCGTCACGATCTCATTGCCGAGGCCGTTCATCTTGGCGAAACGACGGCCCGCGAGCGGGTCCATTGGGCTCTCCTTGATCTTCCCAGCGCAGTCTTGCTTCAGCTTGATTTGGCCTGCCGGGGGAAGGTTTGCAAGTTGAACCTTGCCGAATGGCGAGCATTGACCGCCGTAGACGCTTCACATCTTGGCATAGCCGCTCAAGTGGTCTCTAAATGACTTCAGCGACTCAAGCTCGCCTCCCGGAGCCAAATCATGTTTCGACCCATCGCCGCTGTCAGCTTGCTTGCGCATGCAGCCATGGCCTTCGCCGTCATGTTGTTTCTGGCGGCTTCGCCCTTAGCCGCGCAAACCACCGATGGGTCCAGCGACAACTATTCTCCTGTCATGGTCGAGTTGAAGGCGCGGCCAACCGTCGCGCTCGGCGGTGCCGCGGAGTGGGACGAAGGCATGCGCACAATCGCCGACGCCATCGCCAAGTTGCGCAAACAGATGACGGATGCGGGATTGGAGCCTGCGGGCAAGCCGCTCGCCGTATTCGTCGAAACGGATGACAAGGGTTTTCGCTATGAGGCGATGATTCCACTCGCCGCCAAGCCAGAAGCCCCGCCCGCGCTGCCGGATGGAACGCGCATCGCGACCTCGCCCTCGGGCAGGACGATGAAATTCGAACATCGCGGCTCTTATGACGAGATCGACACCACCTATGAGGCGATCACCGCCTATCTCGACGAGAAAGGTCTCGAAGCGCAGAATCTTTTTGTCGAGGAATATCTGAACCTGCAGAAGTCCCCCGATGAGGACGGCGCGCAAGTCGATATCTACGTCTTCCTGAAGTAAGCTGCGTTAAACAGGCACATCCATGTGCTCGCCCGGACGCATGGCGTGGAAGTGCGTGCGGTCGACGCCCGCCTCGTCCAACGCCGCATGCAGGCGCCGTTCTGGTTCCTCGATGGGCTCATCGGTTAGCTGAAATGTTCCCCAGTGATGGCCGACGGCCTGACGGGCGCCGCATAGCCTGAAAATCCGCACCGCCTCTTCCGGATCCACATGCTGCTCGCCCATGAACCAGCGTGGCTCATAGGCGCCGATGGGAATCATCGCGAGGCGCGGCGGGCCATATTTCTCGCGCACCGCTGAAAAGATCGCGCCCGATCCCCAGGCCGTATCCGCGATATGATAAATCGCGCCCGCCGAAGTCTCGATCACGAAGGAACACCACAAAGCCATTCGGCGATCGCCAAGGCCGCGCGCGGACCAATGATAGGTCGGCTCGAGATGAACGGCGACACGGCCATTGAGCGGCACACGCGCGCCCCAGTCATGGGCCTGCGCATCGATGCTGCGATCATGCCGCCACATGATGACGTCATTGCCGAGCGGCGTGATGACGCGAGGCGCATCGCGCCGCGACAGAGCCGAGAGTGTCGCCATGTCCATATGGTCGTAATGGTTATGACTGACGAGCACCGCGTCGAGTTGCGGCAGATGATCAAAATCTATTCCGGGCCGATTCACCCGCAGCGGCCCGGCCCATTGAAAAGGGCTCGCGCGGTTCGACCAGACGGGATCGATGAGAATGTTGAGACCTTCGGTCTGGACGAGAAAAGTCGCGTGGCCGACCAGCGTCACGCGTAACGCGGAGCCCTCGACCCTGGCGGGTGGATGATCATGAAAAGGGCTGGGCGCTTGTTTGGGCCATGGCGCGCGCTTTCGCCCCGCCATCCAGCGCAGCAATTCACCACGCGTCTTGTCGCGCGTGACGCCACGAATGAAAAATCGCGTCCCGTCGAAATGATCGGACCTTGGCCCGTTGTAATAAGGATTGCGCACCATGACGCAGAGGTAGCGTGAGCCCCGCCGCGTGTCCATCGGCGCCTTTGACCCGGCGCTCACACCGCGCCATAAGACTCCCATGTCACAAACATCGCCGCCCATGATCTTCGACCGTCGCCTTCTGCGCCGCCGCCTTTCGCGCGCGCTGCGTTTCGGACCAGCGACCTTTCTGCTGGAACAGGTCGCGCTCGACATGGGCGAGCGGCTCGGCGTCATCAAGCGGCCCTTCGAACGCGCGCTCGACCTTGGCTCGCCAACGCACGACGTGGCCGCGATGCTCGCCGCCCGCAAGCCGCAGTTGCTGGTGCGCGCCGCGTCCGTGGCGGAGGCGCTGGGGGACGGCGCTTGGCTAGACCTTGTCGCGGATGAGGAAGCCCTGCCCTTCGCCCCCGAAAGCTTCGATCTCATCGTCTCCGGCCTTGCGCTCCAGCATGTGAACGATCTGCCGGGCGCCTTGGCGCAGATCCGCCGCGCATTGCGCCCCGATGGCCTCTTCATGGCCTGCCTCGTGGGCGGCCAGAGC
>CANGOK010000324.1 GCA_947455285.1 Beijerinckiaceae bacterium
CCAGCCCCGGTGATGACGAAATTGGCGTCGGTCTCGGCGACCGAATCTTCCTGATAGTCGAGATCGAGAACGGCGACGCCCTTGCTGACGCCGCAGGAAATCGCCGCCACATGATCCTTCATGGGGATTTCCTTGATGATCGAACGCTGGCGCATCCAGCGCAGGCAATCATAAAGCGCCACCCAGCCGCCGGTGATGGAGGCCGTGCGGGTGCCGCCATCGGCCTGCAGCACGTCGCAATCGATGACGATCTGGCGCTCGCCAAGCTGCTGCAGGTCGACCACGGCGCGCAGGCTGCGGCCGACGAGGCGCTGGATCTCCTGCGTGCGGCCCGACTGCTTGCCCGAGGTCGATTCGCGGCGGGTGCGGGTGTTGGTGGCGCGGGGCAGCATGGCGTATTCCGCCGTCACCCAGCCACGGCCCTGTCCGCGCAGCCACTGCGGCGGCTTGTCTTCGAGCGAGGCCGTGCAGAGCACATGGGTCTCGCCGAATTTGATCAGGCAGGAGCCTTCAGCGTAACGGGCGACATTGCGTTCGATCGAGACCAGCCGCATTTCGTCGGCCGCACGTTTGGAAGGGCGCATGGGAAGACCTTGTTTCAAGTGTCGCGCTTCTAGGCGTTAAGCGCGGGCAAGGCAACCCGCAGCGGGGCCTAGCGGGCCAGAGCGCCGCCCTGAACCCAGGCCGCCAGAACCTTGCGGTCGTCATCGCTGAGTTCGGTAATGTTGCCGCCGGGCGGCATGGCGCGGGTCATGACGGACTGCACATAGATCTGCTGGGCGTGAAGCTGGATGCGCTCGGGCGTGTCGAGCATGACGCCCTTGGGCGGCACGGGCACGCCATCCCACACGGGCTCAGCCGCATGGCACATGGAGCAGCGGGAGGTGACGATCTCCTCCACCTGAGCAAATTTGACGCTGGCGGCAGGCGCGGGGGTCAGGCTCGCGGCGCCGTTCTCGCGGGAGACGCCCGAGAGCAGGATGATGCCGATGAAACAGGCCGCCGCCATCGCCCAGGTCCACCAGGGCGAGCCCTTGCCGGCGTGTTCGGAATTGAAGAAATGCCGGATGAGGCCGCCGATCACCATGACGAGCGCGGCGATGAGCCAGTTCCACTTCGAGCTGAAGGCCAGCGGATAGTGGTTCGAGACCATCAGGAAGATGACCGGCAGGGTCAGGTAGTTGTTGTGCAGCGAACGGCTCTTGGCGGTCTTGCCATAGGCCGGATTCGGAGCCTCGCCTGCGATAAGGGCCGCGACCGTCTTTTTCTGATTGGGCATGATGTTCATGGCGACATTGGCCACCATGATCGTGCCGATCAGAGCGCCAAGTTCGATGAAGGCGCCGCGTCCGCTGAAGACCTTGGTCAGGCCATAGGCGATGGCGACGAGGAAGGCGAAGCCGACCACGCCAAGCGCGAGATCGCTGTCGCCGAGCTTCGAGCGGCAGAGGAAATCATAGATCACCCAACCCAGCACGAGAACGCCAACGCCGATGGCGACCGCCTGCGTGGAGGTGAGGTCCATCACCGTCTTGTCGATGAGGTAAAGCTCGGCATGTGCGTAGTAGTGCCAGCACAGCAGGGTGAAGCCGGAGATGAAGGTCCAGTAGGCTTCCCATTTGAACCAGGTCAGCTCCTGCGGCATGTGCGAGGGCGCGACCGTATATTTCATCATGTGATAGAAGCCGCCGCCGTGGACCTGCCAGGCCTCGCCGCCGACGCCCTGGGGTAGCCCTTCGCGTTTGCGCAGACTGAGGTCCAGATGCACGAAATAGAATGAAGATCCGATCCAGCAGACGCCAGCGATCACATGCACCCAGCGGATCAGGAAGTCCGCCCACTCGGTGAAAAGAATCTGCCAGTCCATTTAAAACTCCGGGGCAATCACTGGATGGAGAGGCCAGCGGAGGTTGGTCCGCTGGCCATGTTTGCGTCAGATGTCGCTATGCGAAGCGGCGGCGGCCACCTCAGCTTCCGCCTCGGCCTGTGAGCTTGCGCCGTTGAAGAAGGCGTTGAGCAGCACGGACACGATGGAGGCGAGGATGATCCCTGATTCCAGCAGCATCTTCATTTCGCCGGGGAAGTTCTTGAAGAAGTTCGGGGCGATGAGCGGGATGAGGCCAAAGCCGACCGAAATCGCCACGATGAAGAGGTTGTGGCGCTTCTCTTTGAAGTCGACCCCGCCGAGAATGCGGATGCCGGTCGCCGTGACCATGCCGAACATCACGATGCCTGCGCCGCCCAGAACCTGCACCGGCACTGCGCCGACGAGGGCGGCGAGCTTGGGCACGAAGCCGAGGACAATCAGGATGACGCCGCCCGCCACCGCCACAAAGCGCGAACGCACGCCGGTCACGCCGACGAGGCCCACGTTCTGCGAGAAGGAGGTGTAGGGGAAGGTGTTGAAGACGCCGCCGAGAATGGTGCCAATGCCGTCAGCGCGCAGGCCTCGGGTCAGGTCTTCGGAGGTCACCTTGCGGCCGGTCATTTCGCCCAGCGCGAGGAACATGCCGGTCGATTCGATCATCACCACCAGCATCACGATGCACATGGTCAGGATCGGCACGATCTGGAAGGTGGGCATGCCGAACTGGAAGGGCATGACGACGCCAAACCATGACGCCTTGGCCACATCCGCATAGCTCATCGCGATGTTGGGAGCGGCGCCGCCGAGAAGGGTGGCGACGATCGCGCCGATGACGATGCCCGCGAGAACGGCGACGTTCGACAGGAAGCCCTTCGCATATTTGGTGATGCAGAGGATCACCACCAGCACGAAGAAGGCCATTGCTAGGCCGTCGAGCGCGTCACGGTTGGGATTGGGCACGACTTTCGCGGCGCCATCCACGACCTGAACGACCGTCAGCGGACCTTCAGCCCAGCCGACGCCGATGCGCATGAGCGACAGGCCGATCACCGTGATGATCGTGCCGGTGACCACCGGCGGGAAGAAGCGCAGCACGCGCCCGATAAGCGGGGCGGCGACGAAGGCGAACACGCCCGCCGCGATGACCGATCCGTAGATCATCAGCAGCGTCGAGGTGGCGTTGAAGTC
>CANGOK010000325.1 GCA_947455285.1 Beijerinckiaceae bacterium
ATGGCGCCCCGGCTGAAGGGCAGGGCGATGGAGGCGTGGTCCCATGAATTGACGTCGATGCGACGCGCGCTCACCACGGCCACGGGATAAATCGGCCGACCCGAGTGTTGAGCGAGCGTGACGATGCCAAGTCCTGCGATGCGCGAGACTTTTGGAACGTCGGCGGTGAGCGCGACGCTAGACCCCTGTTCGAGGCGGCGCAGCATTTCGCGCAGGGCCGCCATGCCGCCGCGTTTGCGGCTCTTGGCGGCGTCGCCGCCCGACCCTCGGATTGGGCTTACGCCCAGCCGTTCCAGTATTTTTGAATTGATCTCGCCATCGCCAGATTTCGAAATCAGCGCGCTGACTTCCATGCCGGGCGGGCAGGCGCAATGGATCATCAGATGCTGGCCATGCCACATGGCGATGATGATCGGATCGTGGGGCGGAATTGTTCGCCTGAAGTCGGCCGGATCCTCGACGAAACGCGTCGTGGCGCGGACAAGGCGCAGATAGCCGACGGCCACAAGCCCGATAAGGCTCTGCGCCGCTGCGCTTCGTCCTAATTGCTTCAGCATTGCGTTTTCCGCCGGTCGAGCCGGTAGAGGCTTAGCGCAAGTCTCAGCTGGGGTCCATGAAGCGGTGCAGATGGACCACGAAATAGCGCATCTGCGCATTGTCGACGGTCATCTGCGCCTTGGCCTTCCAGGCGTCATGGGCGGCGGCGTAATTGGGGTACACGCCGACGACGTCGATCTGCGCGGGATCCTTGAACTCGGTTCCGTCGAGGGACTTCAGCTCGCCACCGAAGACCAGGTGAAGCAATTGCTTGGATTCGCGCGTGTGTTCGCCACTCATAGTCTGTTCCGGTGTGATGGTTTTGGGGCGGAGCCCGCGTTTGGATGTCAGTCCTGCTCGCGCCCGAGCGACCGCCGGAGGATGGCCGTCAACTCGTCCTTCAACTGGCCGGGGGCCGCGCCGAGGAGGCCGTGGCGCGTGACTGGCCGGTTGTAGATCGGCGGGAGGCCATGCGGGTCGATCAGGCCGCCCCCAGCTTCCTGCAGGATGATGTCGGCAGCAGCTATATCCCAATCGCAAGCGTTGGTCGAGGCCATGCCTGCGTCTAGGCTTCCCTCGGCGACCCTCGCAAGCCGATATGCGAGCGAAGGAATTCTGGGTTCGGCGCGGAAATCCATGCCGGAAGTCGCCAGTTCCCGCAGCATCTGGGCGGGACCGGCGATGAGGCCCCCTGTCAGGCTGGCGCGCGGGCTGACAGAAATCTTCTGTTTATTGAGAAAAGCGCCGCCGCCGCGATGGGCCGTGAAAGTCTGCCCAAGGGCGGGCAGGTGGATGATTCCCGCCACGGGCTGGCCCTGTGCGACCAGCGCGACGCAGACCGCCCAGCGCGCGTCGCCCGACATGAACGCGCGGGTGCCGTCGATGGGATCGACGATGAAGACGAGGTCGCGGGCGAGCCTATCGGGGTCGTCGATGGTCTCTTCTGAAAGCCATCCAGCCTGCGGCAGGGCGCTGCGTAACTCCTTCGTCAGAAAGGCGTCAACGGCGTGGTCGGCTTCGGTGACCGGGGAGCCGCCTTCCTTGCTGTCGACGCGCGCGCTGGTTTTCGCGCCGGGGCGGAAGTAGTCGAGCGCAATGGCGCCGCCGCGCAGCGCGGCCTCAACCATCGCCTCAAGCAAGCCTTCGTCGAGTGTCGGCTTCAAATCATCCGGCCCTTTCACAAGTCCGTGAATCTAGGCCTATCCCCCGGCAGGCGCAAAGGCTCTAGCGGATGGTTGTGTTTCCAAACCCGCCATTGACGCGAAGCCGGTCGCGCAGGGGCGCGTCCTGAGACGCGAAGAAGCCCTGCGTCGGCTCTTCCAGCCGCGAATGACGGGCCGAGGGGGCGACCCGCAGCCGTTCCTGCACCTTGACGCAATGACCAGGCATGTGACCCGCCACGAATCCGTGACCATAGCTGGCGCAAATCCGATTCGCCTTGTCGCGGGGGTCTTGCAGCTCCTGCGCCATGGCCAATGGCGCGCCGATCAGGCAGGCGGCCAGCGTGAGCAGGCGATAGGTATGAGACCGGGGCGTGCTGGGCATAGAGCATCCGTAATGGGGCGAGGCGAACCGCCACGTCAGAGCAGCTTTGTGCACCGAGCATAGTGGCGAGATCATGGTCAATTCGCGCCTGAGGCGAAGTTATCCCCCGAAAGCCGCCTGAACCACCGCCAGAGCCGCCACCGCCGCCGTATCCGCCCGCAGGATGCGCGGGCCGAGCGAAATGGCGAGGGTCTGCTCCATTTTCATCAGCATGGCGCGCTCGGCGGGGTCGAAGCCGCCCTCAGGGCCGATCAATACGGCGATGGGTGCGCCCGCCTGCGCGCGGCTCCGCAGGGCGGCGACGGGATCGGCCATCGGGGCGTCCTCGTCGCAGAAAACCAGCAGCCGGTCCTGCGGCCATTGCGCCAGCATCTTTTCGACCGCAAGCGGCTCCTCGATCTCAGGCAAGGTGAGGATGCCGCATTGCTCGGCGGCCTCGATGACATTGGCGCGCATGCGCTCAAGGTTCACGCGATGGGCCTGAGTGCGGCGCGTGAGCACTGGGCGCAATCGAGCTGCGCCCATTTCTACTGCTTTTTGAACCATATAGTCGAGGCGCGCATGTTTCAGTGGGGCGAAGAGGTAATCGAGATCCGGCCCCGCCTCTTGCCCCCGCAGAATCTCCTCGACGTCGAGGGAAGCCGACTTGCGGCCGGTGTCCGCCAGAACCGCGCGCCATTCCCCATCGCGTCCGTTGAAGACGATGACGCTGTCGCCGGCGTCCAGCCGCAGCACGTTGAGCAGATAATTGGCCTGCTCGCGGCTCAGCGCGATCCGCGCGCTCTTTGTGAGCGGCGCATCGACGAACAGGCGCTGTGCTGCGAAGTCGTAGCGGGACAAGGCATGCTCCTTGGAAACGGCAATTTTCTATAGCGTGGTAAGCGCACGGGCGGAACCTGCGCCATTAAGCCGCCGCTTTCGTGGCCCAT
>CANGOK010000326.1 GCA_947455285.1 Beijerinckiaceae bacterium
ATCCCTATGGCAAGCCCATCATCGGCTGGATGCACGAGATCGAAGACCTCGGCCGCGAGGATGCGCTGGCCTATTACGGCCGCTTCTACACGCCTGAAAACGCCATCCTGATCGTGGCGGGCGATGTGACTGAGGATGAGGTTCGCACGCTGGCGCATGAGACCTACGGCAAGATTCCAGCCCGCGGCGAGCGCCCGCAACGCCGTCGTCCGCGCGAGCCCGAGTCGCGGGCTGAGCGTCTGGTCAAGCTCGCCGATGAGAAGGTCGAGCAGCCCAGCCACCAGCGCGTCTATCTCACGCCATCCTACGCCACAGCCAAGCCCGGCGAGGCGGAGGCTTTGGAACTGCTCGCCCATCTCCTGGGCGGCGGCCAGACGAGCCTGCTCTACAGCAGCCTTGTAGTGGACCAGAAGGTCGCCGTCATGGCGGGCGCTTATTACATGGGCTCTGCGCTCGATGACACGCGCTTCTGGGTCTATGCGGTGCCCACGCCCGAGGTTAGCCTTGAGGCGCTTGACGCCGCCGTTCTTGAAGTCGTGGCGAAGGTCGCCGATGTCGGCGTCACCGAAGAGGATCTCGCCCGCGCCAAGACCCGCCTCATCGCCGACGCCGTTTATGCGCAGGACAGCCAGGCCTCGCTCGCGCGCTGGTATGGCGCCGCCCTGACGACCGGCTCCAGCGTCGAGGACATCCGGCAATGGCCTACCCGCGTCGACGCCGTGACCGCTGATGACATTCGGCAGGCCTGCCGCAATTGGCTTGAGCCACGCCGCGCCGTCACCGGCTTCCTGCTGCCCCAGACGCCCGCGCAAGCGGCCTGACCCCCCGCGATCGGATCGAGCGATGACGACAAAGACACAGAGCCGCGCGGACAGCGTCCAGAAAGTGACATCTGCAGGCGGGCTGCATGCATGGCTCGTCGAAGACTATGCCGTGCCGCTCGTCGCCTTCGAGTTCGCTTTTCTCGGCGGCAGTTCGCAGGATGCGCCCGCCAAGGCTGGCGTGGCCTCCATGCTCTCTGCTTTGCTTGATGAAGGCGCCGGTCCCTATGACGCCGATGGATTTCACCGCGCCATGGATGACAGGGCGGTGGAGATCTCTTTCTCGGCAGGCCGCGATTCCTTCAACGGCCGCATGAAGACCCTGACGCGCCATCTCGACGCCGCCGCAGGACTGCTGCGCCTCGCCGTGTGCGAGCCGCGCCTTGACGAAGACGCAATCGAGCGCGTGCGTTCACAGATGATCGCAGGCCTCAAGCGCGAGGCGAAAGACCCTGACGCGCTCGCCGGCAAGGCCTGGCGCGAGGCGGCTTTCGGCTCCCATCCCTACGCTTTGCCCGCGCGTGGCGATCTCGACACCGTTCCGGCTATTTCCCGCGATGACCTTCTCGCCATGCGCCGCCGCCTGATGGCGCGTGACAATCTCAAGATCTCGGTCGTAGGCGCCATCGATGCGGGCAAGCTCGCGCTGCTGCTTGACGAAGTCTTCAGCGCCTTGCCGGCTCATTGCGATCTCGCGCCTGTCGCAGACGTGACCATGGCGGGCATGGGCGAACACAAGATCGTCGATCTCGACGTGCCGCAATCGACCATCCGCTTCGGCCTGCCGGGGCTGCGTCGTGATGATCCCGATTTCTGGGCGGGCGTGGTGGTCAACCACATTCTGGGCGGCGGCGTCTTTTCGGCGCGTCTCTTCCGCGAAGTGCGCGAGAAGCGCGGCCTCGCTTATTCCGTCCATTCGCAGTTGATGACCTATGACCACGCCGCGCTCTTTTCGGGCGGCACCTCGACGAAGAATGAGCGCGCGGCTGAGTCCCTCAGCGTGATCGAGGAAGAGATCCGCAAGCTCGCTGAAGAAGGCCCGACCGAGGAGGAGCTCGACAAGGCCCGCAAATATCTCATCGGCTCCTACGCCCTGCGTTTCGACACCTCCACCAAGATCGCGGGCAACCTGACCCATTTGCAGGTCGAAGGCTATCCGGTTGAATTTCTCGACCAGCGCAACGCCTATATCGCCGCCGTGACGCTGGAAGACGCCAAGCGCGTGGGCAAGCGTCTCTTCCATGGCAAGAAGCTGCTGGTGGCGGCTGCGGGCCGTCCGACAGGGATGTGAAGCGCCGGGCTTGGTCTGATAGACTGGGGCTCCGAAAGGATTCGGAATGCCCGTCCGTCGTCTAGATCCCATCCTTGTCGATCGCATCGCCGCGGGCGAGGTTGTCGAGCGTCCGGCTTCGGCTGTGAAGGAGCTTGTCGAGAACGCGCTCGACGCTCATGCGCGTCATATTGAGGTCGTGGTCGAGCAGGGCGGGCGCAAGCTGATCCGCGTCATCGACGATGGCTCCGGCATGAGCGCGGAAGATCTCGAACTCGCCGTCGAACGCCACGCGACGTCCAAAATTCCTGACGGCGATCTTTCCAATATCGCGACGCTCGGCTTTCGCGGCGAGGCCTTGCCTTCCATCGCCTCAGTCGCCCATGTGGAGATCCACAGCCGCATGGCCGATGCGCCCCACGGCTGGATGATCCGCGTCGAGGATGGGCGCAAGCGGCCGGTGGCTCCTGCAGCACATTCATCCGGCACGCGCATCGAGGTCCGCGACCTCTTCGCCGCGACGCCCGCGCGGTTGAAGTTTCTGAAGACAGATCGCACGGAAGCGCAGGCTGTCGCCGACACGATCAAGCGCCTCGCCATGGCCCATCCGCAGGTGCGTTTCGCCCTCTCGGGCGACAATCTCTCGGGGCTTGAATACGCCGCCTGTCCGCAGGGTCCAGAGGGCTTGCTGACGCGCATATCGCAGGTGCTGGGCGCTGAGTTCCGCGACAATGCGCTGGCGGTGGAGGCCGAGCGTGAAGGCGTGCGCCTCTCCGGTTTCGCAGGCTTGCCGACCTATCACCGCGCCAATGCGCAAGCGCAGTATTTCTATGTCAACGGTCGGCCCGTTCGCGACAAGCTGCTGCATGGCGCCTTGCGTGCAGCCTATATGGATTATCTGCCTTCGGACCG